>JAPYRO010000136.1 GCA_029941095.1 Dehalococcoidia bacterium | reverse complement strand
GTCTAGATCAATCCCCCTTGGTTTGGCTATGGAACTTATAATTACTGGCCGAAGATATAAAGCTGATGATTGCTACCGAATGGGATTAGTAAGCCAAGTAGTTCCACAAGCAGATTTATTGAAGACCGCAATCGACATGGCCGACGAGATAGTAAGAGAGTGTTCTCCGATTGCTACAAGAGTTGCCAAGGAACATATCGCTCGGACTTTACATTTATCGACGAGAGAGGCTCTGCAAATCCAATCTTTGAACAGCGGCCGGCTACGCCAATTGTCTCCTCATGATACGGCGGAAGGCCCAAGAGCGTTTGTTGAAAAGCGTAAACCTCAATTTGAGGCTAGATAACGCAAACTTATTGGAGGCACCTACTCCGATTAATCGGGTGGCATGGCTAGATACATTAATCAGCTGTGTTGCCCGGTTGAAAAGACTCTCTAAGTTTTTTCGTCTGAATCTTTCTCTAACTCTCTTAGAAACTGCTCAACGTCTGGAGACAAGGATGGTTCATCCTCTTGAGTGTTAGTTTCAGTTGTTAGGTCTTTGGGCTGGTTACCTTGTTCTGCATCGTAGGCTTCTTCCAATTGCTTTACGAGCGATTGAACTCGTGGTTCTATCTTTGCCATTCGGTCTATTTCCGCGTACTGCCTGTCACCTTCTTTTTGAATCGAAGAAAGTTCCTCGAACGAAATACCATAGATATCCGTCAGAAATTTAAGGAGTGTTTCTTGCCCTTTATGATCTTCGTCCAATCTTGCGTAGGGAGGCAGTTGGACCATCATGCTCATAGTATCGATATTATTCTTTTCTAATTCTTGAGTAACGAGGGCGAGGATACTTGTTGGGCCTTCATACGTTGAAGATTTGACTCCTGCGTTTACTAATTTATCTTGAACTATGGGTTCTGATGATTGACCGCTGACAATTAAAGGTCGTGTGTGAGGAGCTGAGCCGTACATAGCTCCTATTTGGCAATATCGTTTTACCTCTAGTTTTTTTGCAAGATCGACTAAAGCATCTACCAGATCTTCACCGTTATTATGGGGCTCCATCATATGTAGCAAGATGAAATCTATCTCTCCAGGGCCTTTTGCGTAATTAATGGTTGAATTAGGTGGTTCTACAATTCTTTTCCCACCCTCTCGGTAAAGCATGGGCCTATATCTTGTTAGATCATAGTAGTTACTGGGTCTCGCAAGTTTACCTAATTCTTGAGCGTCAAACTGATTTTCTATCGTTCCTAAGGTAAGTGTTCCCACGGATCCAACGTCAATCCAAGGTTGTAGGATAGTTATTATGTGTGGGTTTCGTAATTCGGGAAGCGACTCTATCAGTTCAAATATCCCTAACCTCATTTTAATTCGCTCCCTTACAAAATAGAGTACTCTTACTTTAATTTAAGTATAGGATGTTATTCTAATAAAACAAATAGAAATTCTCTTTATTGAACTTGCATAAAAAACTAAATCTGATCACATACGTGCGTCATCTAGTGGAGGGCAACATCACTGTTGCTTTTCCAGGTGAGATTGTCCGGCCTTCTTGGTTTTTAATATCTATTTCAATTTGTATTAGCCAAGAACCTGAACTATCTTTGGATTTTGCAGTAACCCTTCCAAGACATTCGATTTCATCATTCTTAAAATTGATTCCTCTCATCTGAACATCTATCTTCAAAATGAGTCCTTCATCTCCAATCCAATTTCTTAACAATGTATGTGCATATGAAACTCGGATTCGTCCTTGGCCTATAGATGAAGGTTGGCCATTTTCTATAGCTCGTTCGTCGTCCATATGGTAGTAAAGAAATTCGTCATATATGGCTGCCCAACGGTTCCAGTGCATAAGATCTGTTTTTCTAGAGAATACGGGTAATTGTTGCCCTATTTCTACGTTTTCTCCGTAAATTTGCTCAACCATTGAACTGCTCACTCATTCCCACTCTATATTGGTTGTTTTAGTCTTTTTAATGATTTGTTCTTTTTGGTTCGTCCATGTTTCATGGGTAATATAAAATAGCATTACACCAGTAGAACCTGATTTTTCATAAATATCTCCAGCGGTGATAACGGAAGTAATAATGTCCCCTGGCCTCATCATAGTAAAATATTCACTTTCAACTCCGCCAAAAAGGAAATTGGCCAATCCTCCAGGAGGTTTCATCGCTCTTAAATTTTCAAGAGTGTCTTGTTGAGCATTAATTCGTTCTGGCTGTGGCCCGACATGCGCTCTCCCAATCATCCAGGCGAAAGGGTTCATTTCCTCTGGTGCAATTAATCCATTCCATATAGAACGTTTTGCATATTCCAAGTCCCAGTAGATTTTTGGGGGGACTTCAGGCCAATATATTGCTATAGCTGCTCTTCTTATATCACTTGCTGAAATTTCTGGAGACTCTAAAGGAGGGCTGACTGTTCCAGTCCAATCCAACATTTCTTGAGTGATAATAGATTTGTGGTCTTCTGAGTTTTTCATAATTCTAATAAACGGTTTACCACAACCAAGGCCTAATGTTGCGAAACCTTGCTAGTAAATTCCTTCCTCGGAGCATGATTTGTATTTGAACTCTTACCGGAACGGGTGCTATTGGTTCTAGTTCTATTTTTTGCCCCATTCCTTCCGGACTTCGAAGCCCCTGAATATCTTCTTTTCTTACGCCCCTTATACGGTGAACTGTGATCACCTCTTGAATGTTCGCCTTGTACATCTGATTTACTATAGTCGATATCATCAATAGTACGTCTGTCAATCTTCGCCTTTAAAATAGCTTCGATGTGGCGAACCATATATTCGTCATCAGGGACAACAAACGTTAAAGCTTCTCCTTTGTTTTCAGCCCTACCTGTACGACCGATTCGATGGATATAAGCATCTACAGTATTTGGCATGTCGAAATTTATTACATGTGAAACTTCGGATACATCAATTCCTCTTGAGGCTATATCAGTAGCTACCAAAATATCGTATTTACCATTTTTGAATCCGTTGATCGCTCTATCCCTTTTGTTCTGCGATAAATTACCTTGCAAAGCTGTGACATTATAATTTTCTTTATCGAGGTTTGCAGCTACTTTTTTTGCTCTATGTTTGGTGCGGGTAAAAACAATTACACGACCAGTTGCCGTTGTTTCCAAAACTTTAAGTAAGCATTTATTCTTGATTGTTTCGTTCATCGGATATAAGGCATGAGATACCGTTTCTGCGGGTGAAATAATTCCTATTTGAACTGTTTTTGGGGATTTAAGAATATCCTGTGCCATAGTCCGTATATCTTTTGGCATTGTGGCTGCAAAAAACAAGGTCTGTTTCTTAGTAGGTAAATGATTGAGTATTTTTTTAATATCTGGCAGGAATCCCATATCACACATGGTATCTGCCTCATCTAAAACTAAAGTTTCCACCCCGGATAAATCAATGGTTTTCTGCCTTAGGTGGTCTAAAAGACGCCCAGGGCAAGCAACAACTATATCTGGATTTTGTGATAACTTAGAGTCCTGAGGACGTTTAGGTACGCCACCGTAGATAGATACACTCCTAGAGTTTGTATATTTACCTAAAGCTACAGC
>JAPYRO010000135.1 GCA_029941095.1 Dehalococcoidia bacterium | reverse complement strand
GATCCGATCGCTTTCCGGTATTTCTTTCTGCAGGCGCATTACCGCCAACAGCAGTAAAGTGATGATGCGGAATTTAAGCGCAATTCTAGTCAACATAAGCTACACGTTTCCTCGCTAAAAATATAATTAGTTTCTAGTTTGTTGTTCTCTTCTAATATCTAAATTGTCCGCTATTTCTTAATTCTTATATTAAGATTCTACTCATCGTGACCCAAGCATTTTCTGTACCGTGATCCCGATATCTCCAGGACTATTTGCTATGTGGCAACCTGCGTCCAAGAGAGCCTGTTTTTTGGATTCTGCAGTTGCTGCTGACCCGGTTATTATCGCTCCAGCGTGCCCCATTCTTCTTCCTGGGGGAGCTGTTGCTCCAGCTATAAAAGCTGTGACAGGCTTTGTCATATGCTCTTTTATGTAAGCCGCGGCCTCTTGTTCAGCAGTGCCGCCAATTTCGCCTATTAATACAACTGATTCTGTTTCATTGTCCGATTCGAATAATTCTAGTATGTCTCTGTGCCTCATCCCAATAATTGGATCCCCCCCGACACCTACGCAAGTAGATTGGCCTATTCCTAAAGCCGATAACTGTCCCACCGCTTCGTAAGTCAGTGTTCCGGATCTTGAAACCACGCCCACGCTACCTGGCTTATGAATATTACCTGGAATAATTCCTACCTTTGCTTTATCGGCAACTGAAGTTAGCCCGGGACAATTTGGTCCAATCATCCTCACATTTTTCTTATCTAGATATGCTGATATTTTACTCATATCAAGTGTTGGGATTCCATCTGTTATACAAACGATCAACTCGACTCCGCCGTCTGCGGCTTCGAAAATAGCGTCGGTGGCAAAGGCAGCGGGAACGAATATCAATGATACATTGGCTCCATGTTCGTTAACTGCTTGTTTTACTGAATCGTATACCGGTTTATCGAGGTGAGTAGTTCCTCCTCTGCCAGGGGTAACGCCGGCTACCACATTAGTTCCGAAATCAATACATCGTTCTGTTTGAAAACCGCCCTCTTTGCCAGTCATACCTTGAACTAATACTCGTGTGTTTCTGTCTACTAAAATACTCACTATATTTCAACTCCTATTATTATCTATAATTACTGTTAACTATTCAGCTACCTTTTGTGCTGCTTCAGCTAGGTTGTGTGCGACAGTAACTGGGATTCCAGATGCTCTCAAGATTTCTCCGCCTTCTTCTGCGTTGGTTCCGGTCATCCTTACTATTACTGGTACCTTAACGTCAATTTCCTTATAGGCAGATACAACTCCATTCGCTACAACGTCACACCTCAATATTCCTCCAAAAACGTTTATCAATACTTTTTTAACGCTTGGATCTGAGACAATTAACTTAAAAGCTTCTGCTACTTGTTCTTCACTTCCTCCGCCCCCTACGTCAAGGAAGTTAGCAGGGCTTGATCCTACTTGAGCTATAACATCCATCGTCGCCATCGCCAATCCTGCTCCGTTCACCATGCACCCAACATCACCGTCCAGTTTAACGTACTGTATTCCTTTTTCATTCGCGATGCGTTCGAGAGGATCTTCCTGCTCAGGGTCACGAAGATCTGCGTTATGAGAGTGTCGGAAATCTGCGTTTTCATCGGTACTCATTTTTGTGTCTGCCGCTAGCAATGATCCATCACCAGTAACAACTAGTGGGTTTATTTCTACGAGAGATAAATCATTCTCAATAATCGCGTTTACTAGATTCTCGATGAGAACCGATAGGGATCTAGTTTGTCGGGAATCCATACCTAAAAATGATCCGATCTGGCGTCCCAGGTAAGGTTGGTATCCTGATACGGGATCTATGTGGAGCTGTTGGATCTTCTCAGGACTTTTTTCAGCGACTTCTTCTATTTCCATTCCGCCTTCTTCAGAAGCGATAATGACTAGGCTTTTTTCTCCCCCATCTACAGTAATACTCAAATATAGTTCTCGTTGTATGTCTACTAGCTCTTCTACTAAAACACTATTAACTGGTACACCTTCTGGCCCGGTTTGAACTGTTACTAACCTACTACCTAGTATAGATTCAGCAAAATCAGTGCCAGCTTGTGCATTTTGTACTAATTTAACTCCCCCGGCTTTTCCTCTTCCTCCTGCGTGTACCTGTGCCTTGATTACCGCCGATCCTCCAAGCTCATCTACAAATTTTCCAGCTTCATCTTTTGAGGCAAATACTTTTCCGTTTGGAATCGGTATACCAAACGTTTGCAATATCTCTTTGGCTTGATGTTCATGTAATTTCATCGCGTCTAGTAGTCTCCTTATTCTTTTCTCTTGTCTTTTTATCCAGCTGCGGAGGGAGAGGGATTCGAACCCCCGATACCGTTACCGGTATAACGGTTTTCAAGACCGTCGCATTCGTCCACTCTGCCATCCCTCCATATGATATATCGTACCTCAAGAATAGCCTTTTGGACCATATAGTTTTTAAGAATTATTTTAAATTATCCACTCCAGAGCATTTTGGTAATTTATTTTATCTAAGATGGGCTTCGTTAAATTCATAGATTGTAATGTTTTACCCACAGGGTCTTCTCTCTGGAGAAACGGGTAATCTGTTCCGATGGTGAGCCGTTCTACCCCAAGGAGATCAATAAGAAATCCTATTGTTGTGTGATGGAAAACCAAAGTGTCGTAGTACATCATTTTGGCGTAACTTAACGGTGAATTCTCAAGATCAGCGAGAAAACCATTAGATGAATTACTTGAGCGGACATCGCTACCATTCCACAATCTGGACCATGCATGATCCATTCTTGTTACCATCGACGGGAGAGTTCCACCGCCGTGGCTCAATTGTATTTTAAGGTTTTTATGTTTGTCTAATATCCCGCTTGTTATTAGGGAAGCTCCAGCGAGACCGACGTCGACGGGAAATCCCACGGCGTTCACAGCATTTGAAAATGAATCTTCTTGCGCAATAATCCGATCTTGGAACGTTGGGTGGAGGGCGTGTACAAATACGGTGAGGTCAAGTTTCTCTACAGTATCGAAGAAAGAAAAGAACCTACTGTCACCTATTGAAACACCATTTATATTAGACCCTATCTCTATTCCTGATAGACCCATTGGTTTCAGTTTTGCAAGTTCTTTTGATGCAAGGTCAGGTTCTTGCAGAGGAACCATTCCAAGCCCTAAGAACTTGTTTGAGTTATCAGACACTAACTTAGCGATAAATTCGTTAATATAATTGGATATAGCGACCCCATCTGATGGGTTAAACCAGTAAGAAAGTAATTCTGGCATTGGTGATAGTACTTGTTGCTCAACACCTTCTTTTTCCATATTCTCGATGCGCTGCTGGGGAGACCAGCTCTGGCTTGTTATCGTCCTGAAATTATCACCATTTATCATTACATTTGCTCTATCGTTCTCCAGAGGCTCAATTATAGGCCAATAAGGGTTTGAATGATTTATGGGGAACGTTTCTGGAACAATGTGAGAATGAGTATCTATTAACATCTTTAAACTCTCTAACAGATTATGTTTTTGGTGATCGACTTTCTAATATTATTGGGGGCTTTGTGAATAATGCCAATATCCCTCCACCTATCC
>JAPYRO010000134.1 GCA_029941095.1 Dehalococcoidia bacterium | reverse complement strand
CCAATAGGTGTTTCAAGGCTAACTGGTTCTTGAGAAATCTTTAATATTTCTCGAACACGCTCAGGAGTGATTTCCATTTCATCAGCTATCTCTTGAGTAGTTGGCTCACGACCATACTCTTGAACTAGCCTTCTATTCTCTCTTAACAGTTTGTTGATCGTCTCAACCATATGCACGGGAATTCTTATTGTCCGCGCCTGATCAGCAATACTTCGTGTTATAGCTTGCCTAATCCACCAGGTAGCATACGTGGAGAATTTAAAGCCTTTTCTGTAGTCAAATTTTTCTACTGCTCGAATAAGTCCAATATTTCCTTCTTGAATAAGATCTAACAGGCTCATGCCGCGGCCAATATATTTCTTTGCAACACTTACTACAAGGCGCAAGTTAGCCTCTGTTAGAGCTCTCTGGGCTTTTTCACCTTCTATACGAATATCGTCCAAATAATCTTTACATTTATCATCAACTTGTTGAACCATAGCTGCGAAATCATTTTTCTCTAGGAGTTCATTAATGTTTTCGACAAATAGCTCATGACCAAATTCATTGATAAAAGGAGTTGGCAGTAACCATCGCTCTAGAGCAAAGCTTATAATTTCTTTTTGTATGATTTCTGCATCTTTTTCCAATCTATCAGATAAATCTTCAACCAATTTCTCATTCATCGCAGTATCAATTAATTTCTGAATATCTGGGTCTTCTTTAAGTTGCAATAAAGACATCTTCTCTTCTTTTCCTGCATACTCCACAAGGCTATCTGCAAGTTCCGTGCGTGCTGATAGGCGCTCCAAAAGGGTACGGATAAGCGTCTCGGAAGAAACAGGCCGTCCATCCCCAGATAAATCGACCTCTAATAACCCTAATTCCTTACTTCCTTCAGCTTTTCGAGCTAAGATTTTTTCATCGCTTGCGTTAAGTAGGGAGACTCTTCCGATTTCTCTCAGATACATCCTCACTGGATCATCCATTGATTCGGTATCTTCTTCAAGCTCACGTTGAGCTTCGCGTTCTAATTGAGCAGCCTCTTGCCATTGAGCTTCTGAAGTTGGCCAATCCGACTGCTCCGCCCTATCAATAGGTGGAAGATTACCAAGTAAATCTAGCGCATTATTAGGGCTTAAAATAGCATTGCTATCATTATCATCGCCATCATTATCATCGTTCGAAGGTACGCCTCGAGCTTTAGTATCCCAGGTCATCGATACTCCTTTGAATTAAATCACCGTTACCTAAAATATACCGTTTCCATTCAATTATACCCCTATGTTCCACTAAGAGGCCTCCCCCAACGACTACGTTCTAGTTTCCTTAATTGTTCTATCCGATTCACAAATTGTTGCCGGATATCCTCCGGTGGAACCAAGTTTGCTACGCCATCCTCTTCCAATGATGAAGAAATTGCAAGTGCCGCCTCTTCTTCTTGTGATTTAATTTGTCGTTCAAGGAGTCTTTTCACCATATCTCCTAATGCCCTGCCAAGTTTCTTTTCATCTAGTTTCATTACTAATTTAGACCGAAGTTGTTCCGCTAACCCACTCACAATAGCTTCGGCCTCTTCCACAGGTTGGCCTGAAGTCATGATCTTCCAAAGCTCGGCGTTCTCTGGATTCCTAAAACATTCGCTAGGTAACGCTGGGATATCTAAACTTTCCCATAAATCCCAAGCTTTTTCTCCATAAACTAATACAATTCCTAGCAAATGGTCTTCAGTTGGATCACCTTCAATAAAAGTAACCCCTTTATTATCTTCCGCGGCAGTTCTTCTGGGACTCGCACGTCTATTTTTGCTTGGAGGTCGCCCTGCCGCTATTTCTAAAGTTTTCTCCGTTTCCCCTAAAGACCTTGCCAATTTGGAAAAAGCTGCCTCTTGCTCGAAAGGATTGTCCAATCGGCCAATCAGAGGAAAAATTCTCTCTACTATAGCAAGTTTGCTTTCCGAATCGAGGGAGCCTTGTTGGTCGACCTCCCAAGAAATAAGGTAGTCAAGCAAAGGCTGAGCTTCTAAAACGATCGATCTCCAACTTTCTGAATCATCTCTGATAACTTCATCCGGGTCTTTACCTGTACCAAGATTCGCAATTTTTATATCAGGTATTTCTCTCTTAACATTCACTGGAGTAGATACACCTCTTAGACGGATAATTTCAGAATTAAATAAGTCCCAAGCGCCCTCGAGGCTTCTTCTAGTCGCCTCTGCTCCAGCAGCATCTGAATCTAACGCCAGAACATATTTTTTTGTGTATTTTTTTGCCAAATCTAATTGTTTACCCGTCAAAGAAGTCCCCATGATAGCAACAACATTTGTAAATCCACTTTGATGTGCTTGGATAACGTCCATGTATCCCTCGACAAGAACCAGCGGTTCACCTGATTCCAAAGACTCTTTGGCTCGATCGATACCATACAAAGAAGCACTTTTATCAAATATCTTATTTTGAGGAGAATTCATATATTTTGGCTGTGAACCATCTAATGATCGAGCTCCAAATCCTATGATGTTTCCTTCTACGTTAGTAATTGGAAACATCAGGCGATCCCTAAATCGATCATAACTTCCTTCTTGCCCTTCGGCTCTACTAACCGTCAAACCTACGTCACTAATTTCATTTTCTTTATTACCTAGGCCAATCAGGTGTTTCTTCAAAATTTCCCACCCTTTTGGAGCCAACCCAATCTTAAACCTATCGATGGTGTCTTCAGAAATTCCTCGCCCAGACAAATAATTACGAGCCTCTTCACCGGCAGGAGAATACATTAAGATTCGGTGAAAGTAATCTGCTGCCGCATCAAGAATTAAATGAAGTTTTTGAATTCGTGCCTTTTCAGCTTCATCCGATTTATCAGTGCTGTAACCAAGAGATACCCCTGTTTCCTTAGCAAGTTTGCGCAGTACATCAACAAAACTAGTATTATCAATCTTTTGGATAAACGAAAAAATGTCCCCGCCAGATGCGCAAGCGCCAAAACATCTCCAGGTTCCTCTTTCAGGAAAAACAAAAAAGGAAGGGGTCTTTTCTTGGTGGAAAGGGCAATTAGCTTTGAAATTTTTTCCTGATTTAGTTAACGGTACATAGGAAGAAACTAAATCGACGATATCCACCAGGCTCTTTACATCTTCTACAGCCGTCACTTTATGTCCCCTTTAGATCTAAAAACAGATGAGTTAATATTCTCAGCCATAGAAAAAGCATAGTGGTCGGTCATCCCAGACAAATAATCTGCCGCTTGTCTCTCGGTAGAATCATTTTTATCTGCATAGCCTGAAGGTATCAATTTAGGATTATCATTAAATTTATCCCACAAAAATTCCAAAGCTCCCCATGCTATAACTCCATCCTTACCTCTACCCGCTTCCATATAAACATTTTCAAACAAATATTCTCTAAGATCCACTACCGCTTCGTTGATAACTTTACTCATCTTAATAATCCCTGGTTGATCATAATCGGAAAGATCAGATATTTTAGAGTTCTCAATCACATCTTTAATTATCACGTTGATCCTATCCGAATGTGTTTCACCAAGTAATTTAGTCACGGAACTCGGTATATCGTTCTCTGTTATTACGCCAGCGCGAATAGCATCAATAAGATCATGATTAACATAAGCTATAGCA
>JAPYRO010000133.1:3084-3634 GCA_029941095.1 Dehalococcoidia bacterium | reverse complement strand
ATTCCTCTATGATCGGTTTGGTAATAGGGGATGGTATAAATCTGGTAAAAGCTCTTCTAAAGGTCTCCCATACTTACTTTCAACTTGTTTCATCAAGCGAGTTTTTTGCCGAGCCACGAAACCTCCAATTGCACAAACGAGCCTTATTGATTAATCTAGATATATGCTAGGGGTAAGAGATAATCTTAAACTAAATTTAAACCAAATACTAGAATATGTTTACGCTGTTCATTTTACAAAGATATAAATTTAGGGAAAATTAACCCGATTATCGATAAAGGAGTAAAGTTATTATGCAATCTAGATGGCTAACTTTGGTACGCAAAAACCATGCGGTAGAGCACGCAACAATATCTGTTTTGGGTCGAAATTTAGATAAATATGGCCAGTTCGGTGGAAGCTCCAATAGCAGCGGTTACTATATTTATGGCCCGGCAACAAAAGAAAATGTGCTGCAAGCCAGTGCGGAAGCCGTAGATCGGCTCAACTTGGGGGAGCACCAATTAGCTATCTCACCGTTTTGCGGGACGAATTTTCTTTTAGGTGGAGC
>JAPYRO010000133.1:0-3074 GCA_029941095.1 Dehalococcoidia bacterium | reverse complement strand
TAAAGATAAGAAATTATATATTACAGGCCACAGTTTAGGTGGAGCTATGGCCACATTAACAACCGGTGCAATTCTAGGGAAAAAAAATAGGCTTAACAAGATTCCTGAAGCAATTGGTTTATCAGTGTTGGCACTCGTTGGTGCTTTTCGATTGGGGTCAATTGCGCAAAGAAAATGGACTACCCTGGCAGAAATCGGTAACCTGACTATAGATTCCATAGAGGAAATAAACGAAGGTTTATACAAAGTTAACACAAACATTAATTAGGTTCATGTCCCAGTAGCTCAATTGGATAGAGCAGCTGATTTCTAATCAGCAGGTTCCGGGTTCGAGTCCCGGCTGGGGCACCAAATAAAGGGACCTTAGCAATCACTCAGAATCATCAACACCTACAACCTGGTTTTCAATGAGATTATTAATTTTTTCAGAAGAATATTTAGCAATCTGGGCTAATACTTGCTTAGTGTGTTCTCCTAAATCTGGGGCTGATTCTAAACTATTCCCAGAAGTTCGCGAAAATTTAAGGGGAGTATTAACTACTGGTACAGGATCTATACGCTTATGGGGCACATTTACAATTGTATTCCTGTGGTTGATTTGAGGATCATTAACGACCTGATCAATACTATTGACGGGTCCACAAGCTATTCCTAAATCGCTAAAAGTATTCAACCAATGTTCTGCGGTATTACTGCTAATTGATTCCTGTATAACTGGAATAAGTGCATCATAATTCAAGGTTCTGTTGTGACCATCAACATACCTAGGGTCATCTATCAATTCAACCCTATCGATAGCTGAGCAAAAAAGCGGCCACTGATCGTTAACTCCTCCCACTATTGCAACAACTATCCAATTATCAAGGGTCTCAAAAGCTTGAAAAGGTGTAAACGATGGGTGGCGGGTTCCTAGTGGCCCCGGTATATCGCCAGTTGAGTAATATCGACCCACAGCAGCTTCCAAAGTGGCTACTTGGCAATCTAGCATGGACAAGTCAATGTATTGACCTTTGGATGATTTCTCTCGCTCGTACACGGCTGACAGTATCCCAGTAGCTGCAAATAATCCTGCTACAAGGTCCCCTAAAGAAGATCCAGGTCTCACGGGCCCTCCTCCAGGTTCGCCAGTGATACTCATCATTCCTCCCATGGCTTGAACAATTATATCTAAGGCGGGTTTATTAGAATATGGTCCGGTTTGACCAAACCCGGAGATAGAACAGTAAATCAATCTCGGATTAATTTCAGATAAAGACTCGTAATTCAATCCAAATTTCTCCATTGCACCTGGAACAAAATTTTCGATGATAACATCACATTCTGGTATTAAATCTTTTATGACTTGTGCACCTTCAGGAGAAGATAAATCAACGGTTACGCTCTTTTTTCCTCTATTAACACTAATAAAATAGTAACTTTCCCCTTGGATGAAAGGTGCTGTACCTCTGGACAAGTCGCCACCCTCAGGGCGTTCAATTTTTATTACCTCAGCACCTAAATCTGCAAACATCATAGTTGTGAAAGGGCCGGACAATATACGAGTTAAATCTAAAATTCTCAATCCGCTTAAAGGGCCATCCATTGATCTTCCTCCATTTTTCATTCTACTGTTATCATTGTATCTTCGTTAGAGAAGATATGCTTCCAAAAACAGCTTCATCGAAAGTTATACATGGAAATTTTAATAAGTGCAGAAGGTATTTGAATCGCGAGAGATATCAATAATTTTCAGAAGGGTTATTAACATGGATAAAATCGGGCTTACAGGAATGATTTTCTTTGGGAAACACGGAGCTACCAAAGAAGAAAAACAGGTCGAACAGGAATTTATTGTCGATATAGAAATCGAAAAACCTTTGGATCAAGCTGGGCGTACAGATAATTTGAGTTCAACTATTGACTACTCTGAGGTCTATTTTGTAACTCAAAACGTTGTAGAAAACACCTCATTTAATTTAATAGAAACCATTGCTTCTACCATTGCCGAAAACCTCATTTCCAAATTCAGTTTTGACAAAGTGATTATCAAAGTTACCAAATCCAAAGCACCGATGGGAGAGAATTCCCAAAATGCATGGGTCCAAATAATCAGAGAAAATGGTAAATAATATACAATTCTAATAAACGGTTTTACAATGATGGAATAGTAGACAAATTACTATTTGACCTGGATATTATATAGAAACGATCACACCGATGGTTAAGCGACTATAATCCTAAAACTAAATCATATAATTACTATGGGATGGTTGTGATATGTCAATGGAAAAACACACGAATTTCGATGGACTGCTAAATGAGATAAAACAGGGTGATTTAGCAGCTGTTTTGGCAGAGATCCGTTTAGCTCGAACTGCAGACCAGGCTGATTTCATTGGAAAATTATCAGGGGATCATCAAGCCCAAGTTCTCGCTGGCCTTTCAGCATCACAGGTAAGCGAGTTGCTTGAATTCTTGACACCACAAGATTCAGAGATTTTAGCAACTCTTTCAAATTTACCAAGTGAAATTATAACCACGGTATTGGAGAGAACATCTATTGGAACAAGTGCCAGAGTCTTAAGATCTTTCCCCACGCACAAACAGGAAGAAATACTAGGGATTTTAACTAATAAAGAACCATTAGGTGACCTGGTAAAGCAGCAAGAGGAAACGGCAGGGGCTTTAATCACAACAGATTTTAAATCTCTCGAAGCAGGTATGACCGTAAGCCAAGCTATAGATACGATAAGGAAAGCTTCCTCTCTCAAAAATGCTTTAGAGCGTCTTTTCGTTGTAGATGGAGAAGAAAAACTGGTGGGAATAGTTTCGTTCAGAGACTTATTACTAGCAAATCCCGCACTATCTATTAGACGCCTAATGAGTACTGACCCGATATCAGTTCAATCAGGAACACCACAAGAAGAGTGCACAAGACTTATGGAAAAGTATCATCTTGAAGCGTTGCCTATTATTGACACTCAAGGAAAGCTGATGGGATTTTTAAGTATAAGTGATGTTCTAGAAATTGCGGAAGAAGAAGCAACAAAAGACATGTATATGATGTTATTACCTAGTTTAGCACTCTCTGCACA
>JAPYRO010000132.1 GCA_029941095.1 Dehalococcoidia bacterium | reverse complement strand
CTTCAAGGCTTCGATGATTGCTGCACCATCAGTAGCGTATGAAACCAGAACAGCGGAATCACATCCAGCATCAATAACCGATTGGGCTATAGTAGATGCGTCGTATGAACCTTCTGTTGGGTCATATGCGTTTGTAGTACATACGGCACCAGACCAGTTAGAAGCGAAGTTATCCGCTAGGCCTGATCCATAGTCGTTAGTCATGTATAACACAGCTGGATTACTGTCTCCACCATCAGCTACAACTGCGGTCAACGCAACTGCCTGCTGAGCGTCACTAGGGACTACCCTGAATAGGTATCCATTATCATCCGCTGTTGTGACTGCTGGAGAAGTGCTCGCATAGGAAACCATTGGAATCCCTGCTTCTGATGCAACTGCTATTGCTCCAAGAGTAGCTCCCGAACAAGCAGCTCCGACTATTCCAACAACACCTGAGTCTATGAGAGTCTGAGCAGCTGTTGCCGCTTGAGTACCATCACATCCCGAGTCAGCAACTACTAACTCAAAAACGTTACCGTCTTCATTGTCATTTAACTCTGCGATTGCAACATTTGCCGCATCTTCAAAACCTGGGGCATATACTGCTATAGGTCCTGTTTGAGGGCTAAGTAAACCTATTTTGTAGGTACCACCGCCTCCTAAAACACCGCAAGCTGTAGACGCCATAGCAAAGATAGCTAAGCTCAGTACAACCAAATAAATTGTCTTAAAATTCATCCTTCCACCTCCGTCGTTCCTTGATGAATATTATGCTAAAAACCAAACTGTGCTCCATTATACATGAAAGATAGAGTTACTGTTAGAGTTTTAGTAGTGTTCGATTCATTTTCTATCAGTTAGATCTTATATGAACAGTAGGTAACAAAAAGTAGCCGATATTACAGGGCACTAGATCCGATGTGATATCAAATATAGAGTTGCTGTTAAAGTCCTATTTTGATTTTTGATATTAGTAGATTTCGCCTGATAGGCTTTGACGAAAATAAATTCACTAATTCCCTCTACGCAGTTTCTAAGAATCTTTCTCTATTTGATGAAACAAATTAGATATATCAATTGGCACGATGTTATTCTAACCCTATATAATTTTTCTAGAGGTAGAAAATGGCTTTAAGGTTCCCGATATACATTCGTCAAAAAGACGGCCAATCTATTGCTCTTACTCCGGCGTTGCCCGGTTGGAGTCATGCCGCGCAAAACAAAAAAGATGCTCTGAAATTTACAAGAGGTGTTTTGTTTGAAGCGTTAAATAATGATTTGGAACCTCGTGGTTTCCCAGTGGATATGGACCAGATTGAATCTGGCTTTGAGCTCGTTTATTTGACCCTAGAGGAGCCGTCCGGATGGTGGTACGCGGACCCAAGTGAATGATGCGACTCTTGAGTTCTAGTTTAGAACTTTTGGATTCCAGCAATTAATTTAGAATGGCAGTTTATTCTAAGACCCTGTCGTCTCCCGATCTCCTCGTTAAACGTAGTTCATCCATACTTTCTAAAAACGGAAGTATGTATTTTCTACTTGCTCCCAATAAATCTCTGGCTTCTCCTACGCTGATTGTTCCACGGGTTTTCATGTAATTTAAGACCTCGTTAATCTGTTCATCGTAAGCAATTCTTGAATACACTATCCCGCTGCCTACAATAACTACTTGCTTGTTATTGGATAAATAATTCAAAATTTCTGTATCTAAGAAGATATCCGTTGGAGGTGTGTTAGGGTTTTCGTTCAGACGATCTAGATAATTTGTTGATAATCTTTGGTCTTCAGAAGACAGGGTGGGAGAATGGGTTTTCATTCTTATGTCCGTGCCATCTTGCACTAATAAGTTTTCAGCTTCTAATTTCGCAATAATACCCTGGAATAGTTCGTTATTTATATTGAGTTTGCTGCGTAGTTCTTCTCTAGGTAATCCTCTTCTTAAATAGTATTGACTGTGGTGAACGGTCAAATAATTTTCACATTGAGATTTAATATTTTCCCAGGTTGAGTCCGCTAGAATTATTTGAGACGAACCATGCGGGAAACCAACTGTTTTCCCTGATTCTATAAGATTCAGGGCTACGGATAAAATAGTATCCTCTGGAAGCGATGTTATTTTTGAAATTTGTTCGATGCTAAGGCCACCTGAATTTTCTATAGTTTGCATAATTACCTGGCTTGAATCTTCAGCAGCTAGCGATTCTAGTCGTGCTATCAACATTCGGTCGTTGCGCTTGTGACGTTTCACAGAAGTTTCTACTATTTGTCCACCGCACAGGGTTCCTTGAGATGTTCGAATAATGCAAAAATCTCCCTTAACTAAGGGTAGGGGATTGTCCAGTAGAACTTGGCACCAGCCTTCCTCACCAGAGCCTAATTCAGAAGAATCTAACAGCCGAACCTTCGCTTTTGTTTCTGCGGACATCCAATGAAAATCCACCTCTAGATTATGTTTAAGAGTTCCTGGAGAATCGTGTATCATTCGAATTTTTATGTCAGCAGAGTTAGTTGTCTCTAGCCATCCTCTAGTTGTTAATATTTGCCCTCTATTGAGGTCTGTTGCAGTTATACCTGATAAATTGACTGCGGTTCTAGTACCTGGCTGAATTTCAGTATGTTTCTTTTTGTGGCTCTCCAGTCCTCTGATCCGTACTTTTTTTCCTGACGGAATCACTTCAAGTTCTTGCCCTACGTTTAAAGAACCATCTATTAGTGTTCCAGTGACTACCGTTCCAAATCCAGAGATAGAAAAAGACCTATCGATAGGAAGTCTTGGCCTACCTAGATTCTTTCTAGGGGGAGTAGATGTCAGTTGAGAATCAATTATCGAGATAAGTTCTTTAAGGTTAGTGCCTTTAAACGCTGATACGTGTATAACCTGGCTATCTGCGAGGGTGGTCTCAGCTAATTCTTCTATTATTTGTTCCTCTACTAGGGGCAAAAAATCTTTTTCAACCAAATCGGACTTTGTTATAACAATAATTGATCGTTCTATCCTCAATAAATCAAGTATAGCTATATGTTCTCTGGTTTGAGGCATTACCCCTTCATCTGCGGCCACAACTAGTATCGCGAGATCGATACCCCCGATTCCAGCGAGCATATTCTTTATAAACCGTTCGTGTCCCGGTACATCGACGATACTAACTTCTGTTTCCGAGGGTAGTTTCAGCCAAGCAAAGCCTAAATCTATCGTCATCCCGCGACTTTTTTCTTCTTGAAGTCGATCTGGATCTATTCCAGTAAGGGCTTGAATCAAAGTCGATTTACCGTGATCTACATGTCCAGCTGTACCTATTACATGCATATTTTCTATTTCTCCATGATACTGTCTTCTTCATTCATAATTCTAACGAATACTTCATTGGAAAGTAATCTTCCTTTATCAGTAAGCTTTAGATTTCCATCTTTCAATAAAAGTAATTTATCCGATATCGATGATTCAATAGCGTCTTTAAATATAGAGGTCGGGCTAAAATAGTAATTTTCTTCAAACTGGGCGAGATCTATGCCTGAATTCAAACGGAGCCTCAATATCGCAGCCTCTTTTAGTTCTGTAACTGGAGAGTAGGGATCAAATTGATCCAAAGCAGATATCGTACCTAATATTTTTCTGTCGGCATCAGATGAAAAATCGAAGGAAATTTCTTCAAGGGGTTTTTCTTTTTCTAGGTGGAGTATCTTTTTTAGATACTCTCTTGG
>JAPYRO010000131.1 GCA_029941095.1 Dehalococcoidia bacterium | reverse complement strand
CCGCAGCACAAGTTGGTCAAGCTGCACCGATAGATCTTTTTCCTAATAATTCTAAGAAAAAGAACAAAATAAGAAATAAAGTAGATCGAGGTAAGTCTGAAATCCCTGGTAAGACTCAAGAGGAGTTTGATTTTCTTGGTCGCATTGATGAAGGTCGTGGTTACTTTGACCAAACCGAGAAAAATCTCTACAATGGAGAAGATCTCGACATTCCAACTTATCTTAGACGCGGAATAAAAATTGCGCTAAAGTAAATTGGTCTAGAACAGATTAATTATTTTGGAGAACTCTAGAATTAGTAAAATGTATTTCAATTTACTGATTGGATAAACCTATTCAGTGAAAACCCCCACTCAAACTGAATCCTTCAGACTCTAATATTGTAAGTGTGTGGGAACTGATCTCGTCCAATTAATTTTGGCAGAATCTATAGCTCTTTATTTGTCACTAGGGCAGTAACCGTAACAACTCACAATACCTTATTTGGCAGTATTAAGTTCCAATGGCTAATTTTTGTCCACCCAACGGGAGATTCCCTTAATCGTCCAAGATTCCTTTACGTTATCTATTTCGATTTCGACGGTCTTACCCACACTACATCCAAGCAGGCTTTGCCCAAGTGGGGTTTTATAGGAAAGAATCTTTTGGTCAGGGTCGCTGTCCCATGCGGCGAGAATTGAGTATGTTACAGATTTCCCAGATGAACCGGCCTTTAAATTCACAATGCTGCCGATACCAACTTTGTCATCTGAAACACCAGTGAAGTCAGTTATCTTGGCGCGTTGAAGATCCACTTCAAGTTGGGCTTTACGAGCCAGAAGGGTTGCTTGTTCTTCTCTAGCCATTTTATATTCTGCATTTTCACGTAGGTCTCCGTGTTCACGAGCTGTCGCAATAGCCTCTTTATTTTCGGGTATTTTGTCTTCAAGTAGTTTCTTATACTCATCTTGTCGTATATTAAAACTAACTTGAGAAACAAATAGATCATCTTTTGTATTATCTTTGGAATCCCCAGTAACGAGCTCCTGTATCGCGGGGAATTGACGAATAAATCGAGCAATTAGCGATTTCTTTGTCAATTCCTCGAAGCCTTGGTTGCTAAGAAGTGACTGCGCTAAATCCCTTGCAGTTTCACCATTGGCATCAGCCAAGAGGTCGGGAATCAAATCTCTATCGTCGCTAAGGAAATCCGCCAATGGAATCCGCTTATTCGTTGTTTTTTGTAGTGCATCGTAGTCTATCGCATAAAATATGGCACTTAAAAGGCGAGGGGTCATGAGTGGGGTTAAAATCTTCTCAAACTTGCTGGAGTTACGATTCTTCACGATCCAGAGGAGCACGGGGCTTTTGATGCCTTGCTCCGCTACCCAGCGATCCAGAGAGCCTTGGAGTAGACTCCATTGGTCCTGTTCGGCAAGAAAGCCAATACAATCACTGAGGAGCTTTCCTGAGCTTTCCTTTATTATTCCCAAAGTTAGGTTGGTCCACTTGTCAGGAAATACCCGAGTAAGAAGGTCTAGTAGTCGAGTATGATAACTTGATGGAAGTTCCGAGGCAAGATTCACGAAGCTTGGTGTTTCTTCTATAATGGAAGCGGAGGTTGGCTCCAGAATTTCTACATCTTCATGGATATCTCGTGCAAGGTCGTTACGTACCCAAACTCCATGCAGTCTTCCGGCTTGATTGAGGTGGGTGGACGATTCTTTGATGCTTTCCGTTAGTGTTTCAAGTATTTCGGGCAAATCGTTTTTGAGGTCCGATTTATCTATGGATAACTGGAACAGCTTTTCTGCCAAGAGAATCTTGGACTTGGGATTTCGGATTCGACGAAACTCCTCTAGTATTTCATCCTCCGGCGATATAGGCACGTCCCTTAGTACATATGGTTCAGTTTTCTTACTGGGTACTCCAATACGTGGATCTTTGACCAAAAGTTTTTTCGTAGCATTCCACCACTTCTTGTATTTGGTCTCCCCAAGCAGAAGTAAAAGAATCTTTTCAATTTCAAGTATGGATGCTTGGCGGCTGTTTTTATGTTCAAGAATCTTTATGATTATACCAACCGGTTCATCCTTTATAATCGCATCAATTTCTTCAGGATTCTGCCGATGAAGCGATATGATGTGACCTTCAGGTATTACATCTATCTTATCTACGAAGAAAGAGGGGTCCATGGCGTGCCCCTGTTTTTCATCTTCCTCGAAGTTGATTATGATTTTACCCAAACCCTGATCGTAACTCTCAATCCGACCCAGCCTCCAACTCTTATGGACAATGTGGCAACCAGGTTGCATTGCCTCAAGTTTATCTCGGTAGGCACCGAGTTTTGGCTTCTTTTCAATGAGAGAGTCGATGACCTCTTTGTCCATCTGTTGTTTGAAATACGTATATGACAGCTGTTTAGTTACAAGTCAGCTGTCGGGTTGATTGTAATTGAGCGGAAATTTCAGCTTATTTCCATAATAAAAAAATTATTATTTACTGGCATACAATTTTTTCAATTCTTTTGTGCTGGAGATTTTATAAATAAAGTAAGGAGCAGTGGGATGATGAGAATTGCGGCCCCTGCCTTATAGGTTATCTCTGCGGAGTGAATGAAGTACAGACTTCCTGCCAAAATGGGGCCAATGACTCTGGCAAGAGCACCTGCTGATCTCAGTAATCCTAGGTTACGTCCTTGCTCATCGGGCTTTGAGTGTAGTGAGACCAATGCTGAAATACACGGACTTATTAGTCCGATGGCACATGACATACAGACCAACCCCACGATGAATTGACTCATGAAGAAATTACGGGAAAAGAATTTATCTACAATAATATCTGGAGCAGTACCGAGTAGAATAAATGCCACGATGCCGAATATCACGCCAATCAGTGCTAGGTTTTTCTCTCCAAAAGGTTTTGCAAATCTGCGTACAAAAACGCCTTGTACTATGATCATCGTAATTCCGATAACGATGAACATATAGCCATTGAATGTCGCATCAAATTTTAATCGCTCCTTGGCGAGGAAGGTCAGAGTGAATTCCATTCCACTAAATGCGGTATAGAATACCAAGTGCAGGAGGCACAGCAGCATTACAGGCTGACTACCTATTCGAAAAAGACTAAAGATTGGGTAGCGTCCTTTTTCTGGAAGAGCTTCATTAGGCGCGTCATGCTTAAGATTAGGAAGGGTTTCCTTAAAACGTTTCTTAACTTGGTAGAGATTAATTAAGGCAAGGGTACAACTTATGATTGCAGGGAAAGAGAAAGGGTTGAGTCCGTAACCTTCCCATCCACGACTCCAATTTGCCGAGATTCCACCAATTGCCGGTCCGACAACGAACCCTAAGCCAAATGCAATACCGACGAGCGCCATTCCTTTGGCGCGGTTTTCCCTAGAAGTGATATCGGCTACAGCTGCAGTGGCCACGGCAATATTACCGCTGGCGATACCGGCTATTATTCTGGACAGAATCAGCATCAAAATATTTCCCGAAAATATCCATACTGCGTAACCAACAGCTGTCGCAAATACTGTATATAGTAGTACTTTCCGCCGCCCGACTCTGTCAGAAAGACCACCCCAGATTGGAGCAAAGATGAATTGCAACATCGAGTAGAGAGAACCGAGGATTCCACCGAAAAGAACGGTTTGTAGGTTCAGTCCATTTGCACTACGGTCCGGGAGGTTGGCAATCAGTTGTGTGAGGA
>JAPYRO010000130.1 GCA_029941095.1 Dehalococcoidia bacterium | reverse complement strand
TTTCACAAATATGACAGAGGACAAAATAGGCACGATGATCATTGACCGGCCCTCAAGAGAAGTAGTTAGAGATATTAGGTCGCTCGAAAGTCCTGCAGCAGATTGCGCTGACGCGCTTAATCGCTTAGGTTTCAATGATTACGGTATCCCTGCAACAATATTAAAACCCGTAGTAGATAGAAAAGTAGCTATAGGGCCAGCTTTAACAATATTGAACGCTCCAGGGCATTCAGATCTCTGGCCATACGAATTCACAGATATTTTTCTGATCTCAAAGCCCGGCGATTTCGTGGCCATAAGTGGGGATGGATATGAACATACGGGGTCTTGGGGAGGAACAACTACTGGTATAGCGTCCGAGTTACAGCTTGCTGGTACAGTATCAAAGTGGCCTTGTAGGGACAGAAATGTAATACTGAAACACGGGTATCCTGTATGGGTCCCGGGTCACACACCGTTACCAACCATTCAATTAATTACGAAAGCTATTATGGTCCCCATAGAATTACACGGTGTCACAATAAATCCAGGTGATTTGATCGTAGCTGATTCTACCGGGTTAGTGGTAATACCTACTGCGGCTATTTCAGACGTCCACAGCGAGATAAAAGGCACCGCAGAATCAGTCCAAATGTCCCATTTGGGATCTATTCCAGATGAACATATCGATGCAGTACACAAAGGTTTAGAGTAAGTACGACAAAACTTTATATGAGCATCAAATCATCGATTTAGCAGTAACTTTATTAGAAATTAGCTCCAAAAGATCTGGTAGATTCAAGCTGGATGCAGCTGATATAGATACAGATTCGAACGACTCATAATATCCACTAGCTATTCCCTTAAATGTAAATTCATAACTACTAATTTGTGAAGGGGACACTAAATCGACTTTATTGAAAACGTGTATGGTTGGCTTATTAACGAGATTTAAATCCTTAAGTAATTCAACAACCGACTCGTATTGAGCAAGAACATTTTTGTTGCTAACATCGATTACATGGAGTAGTACATCGGCATCACGAAGCTCTTCTAGAGTTGCCCGAAAGGCAGCTACTACAGAAGTCGGCAGCTTATTTATAAACCCTACTGTGTCAGATATAAGGAAAATCTCTCCGCCGGGCAAAACCATCTTCCTTGTAACAGGATCTAGGGTAGCAAATAACTTATTTTCAGCGACCACATCAGCCCTAGTCAAAGCGTTCATAAGAGTGCTTTTCCCCGAATTTGTGTAGCCCACTAATGAAACAACAGGAAGCCCTTTATCAAATCTATTTTGCCTGGCTTGCCCCCGTCTTCGGCGAACGTTTTCTAGGTCTGATTGGATTTTATCTACGCGCTTCCGTACTAGGCGCCTGTCAGTTTCCAATTGACTCTCACCTGGTCCTCTAGTGCCTATACCTCCGCCAAGTCTCTCCAAATGACTCCATTGGCCCACAAGTCTGGGCAACAAATACTCAAGTTGGGCTAGCTCGACTTGTAACCGCCCTTCTCTACTTTGGGCTCTTTGGGCAAATATATCCAGTATCAGAGCAGTGCGATCAACTACTTTGATTTCTAGCAACTTCTCTAAGTTCCTTTGCTGAGCAGGCGAAAGTTCATCATCCAGAACGATGGTATTTATCTTTTTTGATTCGATGATGCCCTTAAGTTCTTCAATCTTACCTTTCCCTAGATAACTTGAGCTACGTTTTTGCACCCTTTGGCTTTTCACCGTCACGACTTGCGCGCCTGCACTACTCGCTAACATAGCGAGTTCAGTTAATGATGCTTGAACATTCCAAGATTTCCGGGCCCGGGATTTTATTTCTACACCAGCTAGTAGTGCTCTCTCTTTCCGAGGATTAACATTTACACTTTTAGTTTTCCCTTTAGAGTTCATAAGAAAAGAAATTGTTTATTATCATAAATATTAGCCAAAAGCGTTTGTAGCTTTAGAAGCAGCTTCAATAACTTTTGGGACAACACAAAACCCATTCGACTCTATACCAAAAACAGGATTAAATTTACTTCGGAAATTCTCAAGGGCAATCACAGCGGCTAGTTCCACCATCTCTTCATTTGAGAATTCTTCTTGTAGTTTTTTGAAAAATGCCTTGGTGACCTTTTTCCTGGTATAAGTCATCCGCTCAGAAAGTTCGAGAGCGAGCTGCTGGCGTTTATCAAATATTTCGTTACCTTTATACGAGTCTATACTTTCAATTTGAAGTTGAGATATCCCTGCGTGCGTCGCCCCCGACGCGTTTATATCAATTCAAAAAGGGCACCCATTAATCAACGCAGCTTTTAAACTAACTAAGTTTTTTAAGTCATGTTCAAGCAAACGGGAATCATCTATTCCTTTAGCCAATGCGGTTGCCCCAAACAAAATAGATGGTCGATACGCATAGATCATTGTCGAATTGAGAGGAGCTCCAAAAGCACGCGTTTGGTTCTCAAGTACTTCCCGCACCTCTGGTGTCGCTAACTCTGAAGTTACATTTGGAATTCTTGGCACTTTCGAGCCCTCCTAACTATTTTCAAACCAGGATTTACATCGTAAAACAGCGATCTTAAATTCTGGCCTTGGTTCACTCAAACAAATATTTACTGTTCAGTCGCCTCCGAGGTATGCATCAGGATTACCAATGAATTTTTGCCTCTCTGACAAACTTTTAAAATAAAACCATTTACCTTCATGGCGATATTTTGTGCCTGCGCGTGCGTTGCCGTCATCAATTTGCGTCACTTCTTCATCAGAAAAATCGTACCCTGTAACAGGATCCTTCTCACTCATTTCATTCCTCCCATATTCTGGCGTTCCTAACTGACCAAAATGCATCACGCCAATTAATGCCGAGACTACGCTGTAATGAGATGTTCTGTCAAGGATAGGTTTGTGATTTCCGCCCGATTGTAGGAGAATTCTATAAACAGCTATAGGTTAACTTGGTACAACAAGGATAGGTATTATTTTGAAGACTGCTATTGTGCGCTACCATGAAATAGCTCTCAAGGGCCGCAATAGATCATGGTTTATTAATATGTTAGTGGAGAATATCAGGCGAAACCTTAATGGTCTTAAAGTTCAGGTTTCGCGAGTTGAGTCAGGAATAGCGGTTAAATACCCGGACTCCCTGAAAAATAGTGAAATTATCAATCCCCTATCAACGATATTTGGTATAGCAAAGTTTAAGCTAGTAGAAACCAGTGCAACCGATATACCCTCTCTAATGAAGGCAGTAAACAAGGTTGTCGTGGAAAATAGTAATCCATTTAATACGTTTAAGTTGGAAAGTAAAAGAGGTGACAAAAGTTATCCTCATACCTCGATGGAATTAAATCAGCAGATTGGAGCTTACGTCCAAGAATTTACTAACAAGAAAGTAGATTTGTCTTCACCGGATTTAACTATAACTGTGGACGTACGGGATAAGATTGCATACGTTTCCATACAAGATTACAAGGGGCCAGGGGGACTTCCAGTTGGTGTATCAGCTCATGTCGCCACATTATTGTCTGGAGGAATAGATTCACCGGTAGCAGCATTTAACATGTTTAAAAGAGGCTGTTCCAATTCGTTTATTCATTTTCATAGCTTTCCTATTGTCGATTCGTCTTCTAGAGATAAAGCTATAAAGCTTGCTAGCTCTCTAAGCGTAAACCAAAAAAAAACCCTCTTGTATCTAGTGCCGTTTGCCGCCATCCAAATGGAAATAATTGCGAATAATCACCAGATTATTTCAAAAACAATGGA
>JAPYRO010000129.1 GCA_029941095.1 Dehalococcoidia bacterium | reverse complement strand
ACCCTGTCCTCCCACCCCCAGGATTTTGGTCCGTTTGGGTTTGGGGACCCGGCCGAATCCCGGGATTTAAACTGTAATAATTAATATAATTTGTTATAGAAAATACCGCTCACGTAAATTAAAAGTTCACGTAAATCAGATTCAATCTTTTGCCTCGATACTTCTGGATCATGCTGAGCTGCTATAGTTACACTGTCAACTCTCTTCGGCTTACCATTCTCATATTCAACTACCACCTGAGATTTTCCATCGGGCCTCAAGTAAGGCAACACGTTGTTTTGTCTAAGACCAGCCAAATTTTTAGTCAGCTGGTGAGCTAAAGATATCGGCAAGGGCATCAGGTTTTCAGTCTCGTTACAGGCATACCCCACCATAATGCCTTGGTCTCCAGCTCCAATCAGGTCGATTTCTCCGGAATCACCAGACTCTCGTGCCTCTAAGGCTATGTCTACCCCAGCAGCAATATCAAGAGACTGCTCAGTAATTGCAACCATCACTCCGCATGTCTTATAGTTAAATCCGTATTCATCATCAATGTAACCTACATCTCTAACGGTATTTCGTACGATTTTAGGGATATCAACGTAGCAACTGGTTGTTATTTCACCTAATATGATTATGAGACCCGTTGTTGCTACAGTTTCGCAGGCTACCCGACCAAGCGGATCTTCTTCCAAAATAGCATCTAAAATGGCATCCGATATCTGGTCACATAGTTTATCTGGATGCCCTTCTGTTACTGATTCTGCGGTTTGTAAATAAGAATTTTCACTAAGTTGAAGGCTCGCCATAATTAGTTCTCCCTTTTCATAAAATACGTATCCATTTATTCTTTATGGTCGACGATCCCATATTTCATCTTTTGGTGCTCAGGTAATATCATAAGTGTTACTGAAGCTACCGCCAGTTGTTCACCATCTAACGATAATATTTCAGTTTTTATGTCCATAATTTTTCGTTTAACATTATGAAGAGTGCCTTTTACTTTTACAGGGTTTAATAAGCTAACAGGCTGTTTTAATTTAATGTTTAGTCTTGCTGTTACAGCATGGATATTTTGAATATAGGCAACATAAGCAGCTGCTTCATCTAATAAAGTAGCAACGACACCCCCATGTAGAGCCTCTGGCCAGCCTTGTAAATTATCCCGAGGAGTAAAAATAGCTTCGACTTGTTCTTTATCATTTCCTAACATATAAAATTCTAGTTTTAGGCCTTCTTTATTACGTGGCCCACAAGCATAACATCCACCATAAATAGTTTCTTCTTCCTCTGAAACAAAATCACGGATGGGAATTTTTTTTCCTTCACTCGAATTCAAATCATTATCCTTAACTATTCCTAATTAGGTTCCTATATCCCAGCTAGTCAAATATCGCTTTTGTTCTTCTGTTGGTGTATCTATAAATATACCTTCAGACTCTAATTTTAACCGAGCCACTTGTTTATCTAAAGACTGGGGCAAATCATAAACAACTGGGTCGGTTGGAGGAGTCTTAGACAAAAATTCTGCAGCTAGCGCTTGATCCGCAAAAGAAAGATCCATTACTGCAGAAGGATGTCCTTCTGCAGCAGCAAGATTAATCAATCGTCCTTCAGCCAATAAAAACAATTTTCTCCCATCTTTCATCGTGTACTCTTCAACATAGTCTCTAATGGTTCGAACAGAAACACTTTCTTGTTTTATCGCCGGTATATCAATTTCAACATTAAAATGACCAGAATTCGCTAAAATAGCGCCATCTTTTACCTTGGGTAAATGGTCTTTACCAATAGCGTTAATATCACCTGTTACGGTTATCAAAACATCGGCAACAGGTGCGGCATCTATCAAACTCATAACTGTATGCCCGTCCATATAGGCTTCTAAAGCCCGTACTGGATCAATTTCAGTTACTATTACTCGAGCTCCCATTCCTTTGGATCTCATTGCAACACCACGCCCGCACCAACCATACCCAACGACAACAACAGTTTTACCAGCCCATAAGATATTAGTAGCCCGAGTGATACCATCCAACGTACTCTGACCTGTTCCATAACGGTTATCAAAAAGGTGCTTCGTATCTGCATCGTTTACGGCAATAACCGGATATCGTAATCCACCTTCCTTTGCCAAGCTTTTTAACCTGATAATGCCAGTTGTTGTTTCTTCGCTGCCACCTATTATATTTGCGACTAGATCCGGTCGTTCACTGTGAATTAATGCGACCAGATCAGCGCCGTCATCCATTGTAATAGTGGGGTTAATATCCAACACTTTATTTAAATGTTGGTAATACGTATCTGTATCTTCACCATTTTTCGCAAAGACCGGAATATTATATTTTTTGACCAACGCTGCCGCTACATCATCTTGAGTAGATAAAGGATTTGATGCACACAAAAAGACCTCTGCACCGCCGTTATTCAAAGCAATAGCAAGATTAGCGGTTTCAGACGTAACATGTAGACATGCCGCTATTTTTTGTCCTTCAAGCGGTTGTTCTTTTTTAAAACGCTCGTTGATTAAATTCAGAACAGGCATATCACGTCCGGCCCATTCAATTCTATTTTCCCCTTTATCAGCTAAATCAATATGCGAAATATCATATTTACTGGGTGCTAATTGCATCTATGCTCCTTACTGTATTTAATAACAAATATTAATTATCGGTATTAATTGATTCGCTAGGCAATCAAAAAATATATTCGCCCAACATTGAGAATAATTTGTAGAAAGTGTCACTTTTTTCTTGATTCGTGTCAATCTCAATATATTGTTCTTTTGATTGATCTAAAGGGTGGTAGCTACGTTTCTGATCTTCATATAGATCCCAGCGTCCATCAGAGGGTCCTCTACCAGATTTTTCACGATCCAATAAACGCTTTTTTATTACTTCTTCAGGTGCACTACATAAAACAAATTTAATTGGTAAATTAAGCTTAGCACCAAGAGAGTAAAAGCGTTGTCGCTCGTTTTTATCTGAAAAGGAAGCGTCGACTACTACTGAGTGACCTTTATTCAAATTACGTGAAGCGATTGAATAAAGTTTCTCGTAAGTAACTTTATTGCTTTTTTTGTCATATATCCCTTCACCATACCGATCATACAGATGAGTTTCAGTGGGTAATCCAAAATGGGATTTTCTGGCCTCATCTGTTGATACACGAACGTGGCCCCTATTTCTGGATATTTGAGTCGCCAATGTCGTTTTTCCTGTACCCATAAGGCCACCTATTAAAATAATCTCAGGATCTACTTCAGAATTAGCATATCGACGTGCGAGATCAAAGTAACTTTTAGCTCTAGATTTTATTCTCTCACGATCGACTTTCAAAACCGAAGAATCATCTATCAGAAAACTTTCGATCTTGCCTCTTACAAAGGCGCGATAACATTTGTAAAAACTTAAAAGCTCAACTATATTAGGATCCGCAGCTTTTTCAAAATATGATTCCAGTAATTTATCTGCTAAATGAATGCTCCCTTTATGCTCTAAATCCATAAGAATAAAAGCTAAATCTGATGCAGTATCAATCCATCTCATCCTATCGTTGAACTCAATGCAATCCAATATAGAAACAATTCCGTCATCTGTAACTGATATTTGTTCTGTTCTAAGATCACCATGGACATCTCGTACAAATTTATTCTCCGCTCGTTCAATGAATAGATTTTTTCTTTTTTTCATAAAACTGCGAGAGTAGTCTACTATCTCATCGTAAATTTCTTTCTCAACTGTCTGCCCAATAT
>JAPYRO010000128.1 GCA_029941095.1 Dehalococcoidia bacterium | reverse complement strand
ACTGTACGCAGGGGCTTTTGGGCTACAACTTGCAGGTGGAATACTATCGGGACTGGCGTTTTTGCTAGTAGGCTTAGGTGTTTCAACTAATGCAGATTTCAATAAGAATTTCGCACTGGTGGTCGCGCTCGTTTCAGCGGTACTACTAGTCGTAAATCTCATTGTAGCTAATGACCCTTCAATGCTACTTAGTCTTTCACCGATAACCGGAGTTGGATTTATAATCTTTACCGTTTGGTCAATCACCCTGGGGCAAAAATTAACTAAAATAGAGTGATCCCCAGTCAGATTATAAGAAACTATGTAAGAGGCTCTAAATCGCTAAAAAGGTTTGGAGCCTCTACTCAAATCAGCCACTATTAGGCTATGTTAAATGAGGTGACAATATGGAAATACTACCAGTAGCACAAAGAGGGTATAGCCGCCCTGAATTAATCACTGAAACAAGCTGGCTAGCAGAACACATTTCTGATAATGACATTCGGATCATAGATGCCCGATCTTCGAAAAATTACCTTGAGTCGCATATACCAGGATCTGTAAACCTGAACGGCTTTGGTGGTATTCCGAGGACGCAGTCTGGTGAATTAGAAGATCCAAAAGCATTTTCAGACATAGCAAGTAGTTTAGGAATTAGTAATAGTACAACAGTCGTGGTCTACGATGCTCCCAGCCAAATGATGGGAACTATCGCTTGGGCTTTTCTATATTACGGTCATACCAAGGTAAAGATTCTCGATGGAGGCATAGCGAAGTGGATATCGGAAGGCAATCCAATTTCAACAACCCCACACGTATATTCTAAGACCGAGTTTAACGCAAAGACAGTAGAATCGGTCTACTGTTCTCTCAAAGATGCGAAAAAATCAGTCGATCAGGCAAATGCAATATTTTGGGATACCCGAAGTCTTTCGGAATACCAAGGGGACACAGCAATGGGAGACTCACCGCCAGGTCGAATACCTGGGGCAGTACACTTAGAGTGGAGTGAGTTATTCGATCAAGCCACAAAGACATTAAAATCAGCCGACGAATTAACCAAGTTACTAGCATCCAAAGGAATCACCCCTGAAAAAGAAATTAATAGCTATTGACAGGGAGGTGCGCGGGCGGCGCTCGCGACGATAGTTCTAAAAATTCTAGGTTACGAAAATGCTAGAACGTACGCCGGATCATATGGACAATGGGCTAAGCAATCAGATACACAAATAGAGCGATAAAACAATTGGTGGGCAGTAGGGGACTCGAACCTCTGACCTCTTGCGTGTGAAGCAAGCGCTCTAACCAACTGAGCTAACCGCCCCAAAGAGAGGAGAATATTGGTGGCAACGATAGGATTTGAACCTACGACCTAGCGCTTATGAAGCGCCCGCTCTAACCACTGAGCTACGTTGCCCCGAAAATGTTTCGATCCGCCGGAGTATAGCATTGCTTTTAGCTAAGGGCCAAAAAAAATATTCCGTCGCATGTTTTCAGGGTATAATATAGCCAATTTAGATTTTACACAAACAAAGGTAAGTAAATAATGGAACAAATATCTAGAATAGATCCTTTCACGCTTAGAGTTAAATCAGATTCGATCTTGGAAAGAGATGTAGGGGAACTTAGGACTCTTCTTTCCTCCGCTATCGCTCAAATAAGCTCGTTCCCTCCAATATTTCCAGATTCCCCGTTAGAAGCAATCGAGGTAGAGCCAAGAGAAATGGAATCACCTGAAAGAGGCCCTATTGTTGTATGCCCAGATGCAGAGTTATATGAGATGGTCGTAAGAGCAACATTTGAAACCATAGGGGCACAGGACTACGCTGACCGACGAGAAGAAATCAAACCACTCGAATTACCCTTACACGAATATGTTGCCTATTTATACGCTGCTATCGTTGCTGTAAGTCAATTTTTAGCACAAGAGACGGAACAAAACTAATATTCATATCAAATAAATCGCCTCAAAGTCTGGGTTATAGGTCGTTCTACTAGAACAAAGAAAATATACCCGACCAAAAGAGTAAGTGACGTGGATACCACTAACATAGTTACAAAGCCCAGTTCCGCCGATGGTTCAATATATTTAAATATTAGAGAGAATGCTGGTAAGGTAAAAACTTGAATAAGGTATATGGAGTATGATGCATTGCCGAGTGCTACTAGAATTTTAAATGGTTTCAGCATCGGTCCTCTCAACACATGTAACATTGAAAATAGTATAAGCGCACTCGCAGGACCCCATAGCAGAAATCTAAGTAATTCAGTATCTGGCCTCAATAATATTATCACTGGAACTAGAATACCGAACCCTAAAAAACCCGTAAATCTTGCTATATATCTATCTATAAAATTGTCTTTTAAATAATAATAGGCAAGAAAAACACCAAGTAGAAATTCCAGTAAAATAGGATTAGTCACTTGGATAAAAAGTGGTAGTGTAGGATTATAAATCAAAGAAACGAATACAGATAATAAGAAAAACAAGGCCATGAACCGAAGAGCATTCTTTCTGTTCATAAACATTGAAAACGCAAAAATAACATAGAAATACATTTCAAAATTTAACGTCCAACCTAAACCAATAACTGGAGAGTCAACTAGATCAACGCTAGTCCACGGGATGAATAGATAGGATGCTAAAATCCAGCTGATATCTAAAGTCTGTCTATACGTGAATAGGTCAGGTTTGATTGCTAATATAAAGACAGATAAAGTCGTCAAAATCCAATAAATAGGTACAATTCTAATAAGACGCTTCACGAAAAAGGTCTTTTGGGCTCTTGCTTCTGCAAATTGATTAGAAGCGGAGTAAAGCATAATAAATCCACTGATTAAGAAGAAAATGTGAACACCTACTTGAACTACATCCCCCCAATTGGGCAACAATTTAGGATCTACAGGTTGTAATATATCGTTCACTCGGGGAAAGGTTCTTGCTATACGGCTTTCGGCGTGAGCAAGTACAACCAATAACCCAGCAAAAAATCGCATGAGTTGAACAGAATCTAACCTATTTGTAATGTTAGTTTCTATCAGCATCTGCTAAGGTAATCCATTAAATCTCTTTAAAAGAATCACCTTTGTATGTCTCCCTACTGTTTAAATACGCTTTCAGAGGCCCTTGTTGAACTTGTCTTAAACGATCATCTACTTCTCTCACAGGTTTTGCAGGGAATCCCATCATTACAGTGTTCGGCTCTACATTAGTGCCAGCGGTTACCAAAGCACCTGCTCCGATAATCGATCCCTCACCAATATTAACCTGAGCTCCTGCAGCGCCAACTACTTTCGCACCATTTGCTATAAGTACGTTGTTACCAGTAATAACACAATGAACTAGAGTTTGATGCGCAATTACACAATCTTTTCCTATAGTAGTTTCTTCATGGATGACTGCTCCATCCTGTACATTTGAATTTTCGCCAATTGTGATTCTCCCACTGTCACCGCGCAGCGTCGCATTAAACCAAATGCTCACATTAGCTTCAATAACAACATCACCGATTATTGAAGCAGATGGCGCTATAAACGCTGTCGGATGAATCTTTGGTGTTTTACCACCTACTGAATATACTGGCATATTCCCCTCCATATATTAATTTTATATCCTAATTTAAACCAATTTCCACGATAGCTGTTCCTCCTTGAGGTCTTTGCCCATCGTCTCTTATCACATATAAATCAAGTTCAAGTGTCACTTTATTTTGGACCGCTATTCTATCTGTTACAACACCCCCAACCTGAACCTTATCTC
>JAPYRO010000127.1 GCA_029941095.1 Dehalococcoidia bacterium | reverse complement strand
ATCCATTACAAGAGTCGATAATTCTCGGTATCTTTCAAATCTTGAATCTACTCGTATAATCTTAGTGCTTAGTTTCATAGCAGACCGCATGGGCATTGCAGACCGAGCACCAAGTTTCCGGGCCTCGTAAGATGCAGCGGCTACTACACCTCTCTTATCTGGCGAACCACCTACAACAACAGGTTCTCCACGCAATCGAGAATTATCTAATTGCTCAACTGAAGCAAAAAAAGCATCCAAATCCCCGTGAAAAAAATATTGTTGATTGTTTGACCCTTCGAGACCAATCATATAAATCTATCCTTAAACAGTAGTTCAAACGCTATAGATCTATTTTACTTAAGCTGTTTAGAAAACTGCGGCTTTTTTATGGTGAGAATCAGAAACACTGAAATAATCATTGGCAATAAGACTATAAAAAGAGGGAAATGATAATCACCGGTTCGATCATACATCCATCCGACGAATATGGGAGAAATAATCCCGCCAATCGCTGAAGCTCCCATTTGCAGGCCCATTAAACGACCAAATACTCCTCTCCCCCAGTACTCACCTTGCAAGGATAATCTTGCGGGGGTTGTGCCACCCCAGCCAGCACCGTGAAAAAAGCTATAGCCTAATGCCCAATAAAAAGTGGTAGTGGTTAGAAAAAATATGGCACCGATGATCTGTAAAATAAAAGCTGCAGCAAGAACAAAACGTTTATCTATAATATCAGACAAAAACCCAGCCCCTATCCTCCCTGGGATTCCCCCAAGGCCCCATGCCAAAACAACTAGACCTGCCATTGCAGTGGTTAGTCCAAAAGTTTCTAAAGCGGGAATTTGAAAAATCACTAGAGCCGAGAACCCCAGTTGTTGTAAACCTAGAATCCAAACGTATTGCCAGTAAGCTCGAGACCACAAAATCTGTTTGAATGTTGAAGGAGGGTTTTCTCCAATATCGGTCGGGTCCTGAGGAGACTCCCCAGGCAAAATAACTTCACCATCTGGGAGAAGACCGTGGTCTTCCGGTTTCGTCTTCATGACTAATGAAACGGGTATACAAAACACCCACATACCCACTCCAATTATGAATAGAGTATCTCGCCATCCGATCGCCTCTACAGCCCAAACAATTGAAGCAACGATGATTCCGGCAAACGACGGACCTAAAAATAACATCCCTAAAGCACGACCTCGTTTTTTTATAAACCAGTTGGAAACTGCAGTGCTAACTACTAAAAATGACCCAGCTCCTAAGCCCAAGGCAACCACAAAAAATGCGAGATAAAATTGAATAAGATTCTGTATGAAAGCAAGACCAATGAAGCCGCTCCCTCCGATTAAGAATCCAAGAACTAAAAGTACTTTAGGGTTAACTTTGTCTACAAGAATCCCAATAAAGGGGCTCAATAAACCAGCTTCAGCCCTTTGTATTGAAACCGCACCAGCTATCAATGCTTTACTGCCGCCCGCGACGGCTTCAGATATCGGATTAACAAAAGCAGTAAACCCGAAAAAACCAACACCCGTTGTGTACATCATTAAAAGAAATCCAGATCCGACCATCCACCAACCGTGAAACACCTTATTAGTCTTTACAGGAACCATTGATTTCTCTCTTTATCCACATATAAGATCAGCGGATATCTCTCTTTGGAAACATGATAATAGCTAAAACGAAAAAAATGATAATACTAGAACTCATTACCAGCCAAGGAGTCACAAGAATACCATCAACCAATGAATTCAAATCAGCTTCAGCATAGTAACCATTATAATAATAGACAAAAGATAGATATTTGACCTGTCCTAACCATTCAACGAATACAGCTAAAGAACTAATTATATAACCTACCAAAAATACTCCATAACCAACTGCATACGCACTCCCTCGCGCTCCCCGAGCAGCACTAACAAAAAACGTTAAAGAAGCCAAGGACATAGCAAGCATCCAAACATTCAAACCGTTTTGAAATAAGATAAACGGAGATATATCCATATTAAATAGTGCTGCAGAAATAATGAGTGCGCTAACAAAACTTAGAGTTAGTAAAAGCAAATTCATAGCAATACCAATAAATCTTGCGACAACAAATATATCTCTTTTTATTGGTAGAGATAACATCAATTCTATTGTCCGACTATATTCTTCTCCAGCTATAGACCCAACCGCGAGTCTACATCCATATACAACAAATATTGCTGGGGCCATAATTCCAAATAGCTCCAGTGATAAATAACCACTAGCGGTAGCTATACTAGAACCTGAACCCCCAAAAAACGCGACCATCTCCGGAGGGAAGGATGCCATGTATTCATCCATTAGTGAGGCCTGGTCCTTAATAGTCGGATAGAACGCACATAATAAGAAAGTGATAAAAGAGATCCCTAGCGACCAGAATAATAAACTTCGTGACTCTCTTATTAAATCGTATTTCATTAATTTAATAAGCATCTAATTTCCACTACCCTGGTAATATTCAAGAAAAATCTCGTCCAAATTAGGTTCTCTAGTAACAATGTTTAGAACTGAATATTTTGAGGCAGCCTTAATAATTCCATTAAAATCACCCCGTATATCGGCAGTCAAAATACGATCCTTCAAAACAATATTATCAAGACCAGTTATGTCATTAAATTCTTTTTGTGAAGGTGCGCTTTCAAATTCGATCTCTATTTGCCGTACAGCCCTGCTCTTGATATCTCCCATGGTTTCAAGAGCAACCAATCCCCCAACATTAAGAATACCAACTCGGTCGCATAGCTCTTCAACCTCAGAAAGCACGTGAGACGACAGAAAAACGGTAGTTCCATTCTCCCTCAGTTCTTTGATGATTTCATTGAATTCACGCTGTATTAATGGGTCCAATCCAGTGGTAGGTTCATCTAAAACCAAAACTGACGGCTTAAACATAAATGCTCTTATTAAAGCAATTTTTTGCCGGTTACCTCTAGAAAGAGTTGATATCTTTCTGGATAAATCACAATCGAGTCTCTCAGATAATTCCATCCTGAAACTACTCGAGTCAACGTTATAAATACTATCGACAAAATTCAGCACCTGGTCACCTGTTGACCGATCATAAAAAACCGGGTCGCTAGGAACATAACCAATTTGAGACCGGGTAAATTTAGACTCCGTCACGGAGTTTTTTCCTTCAACGGTAATAACTCCAGAGGAAGGTCTGATAAAATCCATCATGCATCTGATAGTTGTAGTCTTGCCAGAGCCATTCGGCCCCAAATAACCAAAAATTTCACCTTGTTCAATGTCTAATGAAACGTTATCCACAGCAAGAATGGGTCCATAATACTTGGTTAAATTATCAAACTTGATCATTTCCACTTATAAGATCCTCTAAAGGTTGCACCAAAACCATCATTAAGAGGATAATACCAACTATCCAATGAAAATGATATGGAATCTCTAAGCGTTCAAAAACACTCTGGATTGATGGTTTAAGAAAGGGATCTCGTGGATAAAAAAAATGATTTCGCTCACTTAGTTTCTCGACGTGGAAACCTAGAGCACCCTTGGAGTACCGTCACTCCTCCTCCAGAAGGATTGATATCCTTTGGTGGAGGTATCCCAGATCCTGCAACTTTGCCTCTAGAGGAATTAAGTGATTCTGCAAAAAAGACTTTTTCAAATCGAGGGGTGGATTCGTTACAATACGGTGGAAGCTCTGGTGACATAAGATTACGTTCACTAATCGCAGAACGCATTACTGGTATGCAAAAGGTTCAATTGTCTCCTGAAAACGTTGTTCTTACC
>JAPYRO010000126.1 GCA_029941095.1 Dehalococcoidia bacterium | reverse complement strand
TTCCAGTTGTATAACCAATGAGTCTATAATTTGCGTTTCTATAAATATATAGAGATACTGCGGTTAGTACCGAAAGAGTCGTTGACCAGTATAAAAGAGAGCCTTCCTGCCCAGAGTAAAAAGCTGCTATCACGTAATAAATTGGCATAGATTCATTGGAATGCATAGTTACGTATCGTAGGCCAAAATCTTGACTTATAAATGAGTAAACTAAAATCGAAGATGCTAAGATCATGAACAATGCTATCCAGTAGGTAGACGCTAATGCTCTCGCCCGCAGCGAGCTACTTTGATTAATGATACTTACAATCGAAGCGATACACCCATAGACGGCGATAATCAATGATAGCGCCAAGAATATATACCCTAGATCAGTAAATGAATTCATAAAAATCATGCCTTACCATCAATATGAGTCGTTCGGATCAGAGTTAATAATTTCCTGGGATAAGGGTTCCATTGTATCTGGATGCCTAGTAAGCAGAGTGTCAGCTAAGAAAATGTTAGTATCGTCGTAGTAGTAACCTTCAACGAATACTATTGCGTTATCGCCGAATATGTCGGGTGTTGAACCGTTGTATTTGACGGGTACTTGCGTATCTTCTTCTTCCACTATAAATTCCAGTTCGAGTTTGTTCTCTCTATTCCTAAAGATAGACCCTTCACGTACTTGCCCGCCAAGGCGGATTCGATCATCAGGTTGTACATTGGAATCCAGTAACTCTGATGGTGTCACGTATATAGCGCTTGCTGCATCCATTGATAAAGTTATTAAATATATTGTGGAGATGATTATTACGAATATTCCTATTAATAGCCTTTTGTTGAACTTCTTTTGGGGATTACTCATATTTGAACTATCTATCTCCTGGTGATCGCAATAATCTTCCCACTACATTACTGATATTTTATGAAAAGCATTGAACTTTACACTCAATTGTCGATATATGTGTAATAATAACACTCTACATTAGATTGTAGGCAGATTTCCTGACAGTAGCTGTTATCGTTATAATGGTTTTTGTCAGATAGATGGATATATAGATTTTAATAAAGGGTATTATAGATGCTTCGAATACGATTAACACGAAAGGGATCCAAACATCAACCACATTATAGAGTTGTTGTGGCAGATCAACGCGCTCCTAGGGACGGAGCCTTTGTAGATATTATTGGTCATTACAACCCACGAACACAGCCCATAACTTTTGTTATAGATCACGAAAAAACTAAAGATTGGCTGTCTAAAGGAGCCTCTCCATCTGAGACAGTCCAAAAACTCTTAAAGAGAGACGGTATTATAGATTAGTTAAATTGTGAGGTTTTTGATGAAAGAACTTGTTGAGTTCATTGCCAAAAGAATAGTTGATGACCCAGATGAGGTTGATGTTGAAGAAGTAGAGACTGAGGATGGGAAAATTGTCATTCGATTAGTCGTTGCTGATTCAGATAAAGGAAAGGTGATCGGCCGACGCGGGCATGTTGCTGAATCCATCCGTACATTATTAAGGGTAGCAGGCGTAAAAAATGGGACTAGAGTTACCCTTGAGATCCCATGAAAAGCATTTAAGGGCCATTTTCCTGAGACTTTAATTCAATGCTAAGTAAAACACTTGTGTCCATAGGAATCGTAACAGGTGTGTTCGGTATAAGAGGAGAATTAAAAGTCGACTCTTTAACAGATTACGACGATCGTTTTGATATCGATAATGAGATATATCTTGGATCCCAAAAAGTAATTATCCAGAGTTCCAGACGATTGAATAAATCCAGGTTTATTATAGGAGTCAGTTCAATTGATAATCGTACCCTCGCGATGGCAATCCCTTCAGGTACACTACTGGGAATAGATGAAAATCAACTCAAAGAGTTGCCGGAAGGAAAGCATTACAGATTTGAATTAATTGATTTTGATGTTCTATCAACGGATGGAGAACGAATCGGGCGTGTAAGTGAAATTATCGAAACGGGAGCCAATGATGTTTTCGTGGTTAAAACGAAAGATGATTTAGAAATATTGATTCCTAATGCACCAGAAATGGTTAAAATAGATTCAAGCAGTCAAACAATTCTTGTAGATATGCTCAAGGAAGTTTAGTGCTCCTAATGTAAAGTAGATTCGGAGGAGATTATTATGTCAGGCCACTCCCATTGGTCAACAATCCAGAGAAAAAAGGGAGCTAATGATGCAAAAAGAGCTCAACTATTTACTCGTTTGTCTAAAGAATTAGCAGTGTCGGCAAAAGAAGGCGGCGACAGCATTGAATTTAACCCAAGACTACGTTTAGCAGTTCAAAAAGCCAAAGATGGTGGTATGCCTAAAGATAATATAGAACGAGCTATAAAAAAAGCGTCAAATGATAATACCAATTTTGAAGAGATATGGTATGAAGGATATGGGCCAGGGGGCGCTGCGGTTTTGGTTCACACATTAACTGATAATAAAAACAGAACTTCAAATGATGTTCGTTCAACGTTTTCAAGACAAGGTGGAAATATTGGGGAACTTGGTAGCGTTAATTGGTTGTTTAATAGGAGAGGAATGATATTGGTATCCGGGCCACTTGTCGACCTTGAGAATATAAGCCTTGAATCTATAGACCTAGGAGCGTTGGATTTTAATGACCCATCCGATGGCTCACTCGAAATATATACGGAACTTGAAACTTTGGAGACCGTCAGAGAGGGTTTAAATAGTATGGGGGCTAATGTGGTGAGTTCAGAAATTTCCATGCTTCCAACCACTACAGTTGATCTTGATAAAAATGTTGCCAGTCAGAATATTCTGTTGCTTGAAAAGCTTGATGATCTTGATGATGTGCAGCATGTTTACACAAATGGCATATTCCCCGAAAACCTTGAAACACTATAAAAGAGATAGACCATCATGAGAATATTAGGCATTGATCCAGGTACTCGGGTAGCAGGCTATGGCTTGATTGATAAAGATACTAACACGAATCAAGTAACTATTTTTGATGCTGGCATTTTCACTATGAATTCCAAGGATTCAATTGGTGTGAGGCTGGCGGATTTCATGGATAAAGTGAATGAACTTATACTCGTACACGAACCAGATACCATAGGTATCGAGCAACCTTTTGTAGGGAAAAATGTAAAATCTGCGTTTGCTATTGGCGAATCAAGAGGCGTCGTATTGATTTGTGCAGCAAAACACGCAATACCGGTAGCAGAGTATTCACCTAAACAAGTTAGATCAACGGTTGTCGGGCATGGATCTGCTACTAAAGAGCAAGTCGCAAAAATGTTGAAGATGCAATTCCCAAATCTAATTGAAGGTTTGGAACTCGACGCAACAGACGCGATAGCAGTTGCGTTATGCCATATGTATTTGGTTTAGCAAAGCATAAATGTTGCTCCTAAAAAGGTTAATCTGATAAAGTTCTCTTATCGAATTAAACCGTTAGTTTCTGGAGGGTGTGATGGATTTCAATCTTTCATCTAAAGACGAAGGTTTCCGGCAAGAAGTGCGCCAATTTTTATCAGATAATTGGGATGCTAAAGGATATGATGCCCATTCGATAAATGTTAGATCTTTCGATTTTGCTACTCCTCAATCAAGAGATATCGATAATCAATTTATAGGGAAACTTATAGATAAAGGTTGGTATACGATGCATTGGCCAGAAGAATGGGGGGGAGAAGATGCGTCTTTTGGTAAACAATTTGTTTATATGGAAGAATTAGCTTACTCAAATGCTCCGATAGGTCATCCCCCAACGAACGTCACGGGAGCAATAATGGTGCATGGTACCGACT
>JAPYRO010000125.1 GCA_029941095.1 Dehalococcoidia bacterium | reverse complement strand
CTCTCGCGGAGTATGGTGTGGAAGGATCAGTAACTGAGGTACGACCCGGCCCGACCGTAACTTTATATGGCATAAGACCTGGATGGAATCGGAAATTTAAAGAAATTAAATCAAAAAATGCGCTAGGCAAAACAATATCTTCCAAGGAGGAAATCGCAAAAACGCGTGTAAAAGTAGACCGTATAGCAGCTCTTGATAAAGACTTAGCCCTGCAACTGAAAGCAACCAGTATTCGTATAGATGCTCCAATACCCGGAACAGATCTTGTAGGGATAGAAGTTCCCAATGAAAGCCCCACCACAGTTTTTTTGAGAAACCAACTTTTGAACCCGACTTTTGGGAAATTATCAAAAGCCAATGGATTACCATTCGTTCTTGGCAAAGCAAGTGGTGGAGAGGTCCGTATAGGAGATTTAACAAACATGCCTCATTTGCTTGTAGCAGGGGCTACAGGGAGCGGTAAAAGCGTATTCGTAAACAGTTTCATAACCAGCCTGTTAACCGCAAGAACTCCTCAAGAAGTACGGTTTATCATGATAGATCCCAAGCGCGTGGAACTAACGGTTTACAATGGTATCCCTCATCTGATCACTCCAGTTATTGTAGAAACTAACCAGGCGGTAACCGCATTGAGATGGCTGTTAGAGCAGATGGACCACAGACTAGAACAATTAGCTTCCGCATCTGCAAGAGATATTCGCTCATTCAACGAAAACCAGCCTCCTCAAAGGAAAATGCCTTACCTAGTCCTTATAATTGATGAACTGGCGGATTTAATGCTCACCTCTGGTAAATCGATAGAACAACGATTAGTAAGATTAGCACAGATGGGCAGAGCAACAGGAATCCATCTACTCGTAGCAACTCAGCGGCCTTCTGTCGATGTAGTAACTGGTTTGATTAAAGCCAATTTTCCAGCAAGAATCAGTTTTAACGTTACCTCTTTAGTTGATTCACGAACAATTTTAGATTCTGGAGGTGCCGAAAAATTATTAGGTAAAGGCGACATGCTATATTTACCTCCAGATGCACCTAAGCCAACTCGTATTCAAGGCTCATTTTTATCTGAAACTGAAGCAACGGACGTTGTTCATTATTGGAAACGTCAATCTGGAGGTTACGTCCCTCCTGCGTTGCCCGAATCGGGAGATCCGGAGGATCTAATATCTCAAGATAGTTGGGGTTCTACATCAACCAGAGAACTTGGGTCCGGCGAAATAGCTCAAAAAGCTCGAGAGTTAGCTGAAATATATGGGGGGAAAATATCAACCTCGCTACTACAAAGGAGGTTGGGTATCGGATACCCCAGAGCCGCCAGACTCAAAGACCAGTTGGTGGAAGAAGGCCTCGCTTCCGCTAATATACCAAACGCTCCTGCTGAAACGAGAGGCCGTGGGACCAGAAGAACATAATCCCATTGTTCCTAACCATGGCATTTCTTATATTTTTTCCCACTTCCACAAGGGCAGATTTCATTACGGCCAATCTTCCTGTAGCTGAGCACAGCTTCTACGTTTTTATCTAATCTACGATTTTCTGTGCATTCCGCACATGTGCACGCTGAAGGATGCGCACTATACCAGTTTGCTCGTTCACTACCAACCATTAATAATCTCGATATCTTAATATGTTAATCTGAAACAACCCCATCAGCATGTAAGGTACTATTGGCAACACTTTCTAAAGTATTTTCAGCAATTCTTTTATATGTTTTTGCTGCGTTTTTGTTCTTGAGAGCAGCTAGGTCTTTACCTATTTCACTATAAGTTTTATCCAACTCTATTCTACCTAAAAAAGGCACATCCAAATCAATAGCCAAATTCTCTCCTCCGCCTTCTCCAAAAATAGGTCCTGCCATATTTTCAACAATCCCCAAAATATCTATGTTCATCTTTTTTATCATATTAATAGATCTTCTAGCATCCATAACCGCCAAATCTTGTGGTGTGGTTACTACTACAAATCCATGCAGCTGGAGTGTCTGCATGATAGTAAGTGGGGCATCAGATGTTCCAGGGGGTAAATCGACTACCAAGTAATCCAATTCACCCCATTCGGTCATTTCCAAGAATTGATTTAAGGCGTTAGTAATCATGGGGCCACGCCATATGATGGCTTCAGTTTCATCTTCCTGGACAGATGCCATGGATATTGTTTTAACACCAGCCCTCTCTGGAGGATGCAACACACCATCAATAAAAGTAGGTTTCTCTTCAATCCCAAGAAGTTTGTCTGCATTTGGGCAATCAATATCTGCATCCAGCAGCCCAACTTTGTACCCGAGATTAGATAATGAAACTGCTAAGTTGACCGCAACGGTAGTTTTCCCGACTCCACCTTTACCGCTGTATACAGCTATACGATTAGATATTTTATTCAGGTTCGCGCTAATTTTTTTTCGTCTATCCCAGGTTTTCATCATGCCTGTCAGTTTAGATTTAGCTTCGTCATTCATTTCGTTCTATCTCCTTAACACTGTTTCAATAGTTGTGTACTACTCGACTCCAAAAGCAATCTAGCCAAGTACTTGACGGATCTCAATCATCTGGTCTCGAATCGCTGCAGCTTTTTCAAATTCCAGGTTGCCGGCGGCATTTTTCATTTTGCCACTCAATTCGGTAACCAATTTCTGCAGCTCTTCAATGGGTAATTCTCCTAACTCAAGAGTATCTCCCGAGCGGTTAGAAATAACATTCCTAACACTCTCATTTATATCATGTATTTCCTTTTGAATGCCTTGAGGAACTATACCGTGACTTTGATTAAACTCATCTTGGATTTCTCTACGCCTATATGTTTCGTCAATAGCTGTCTGCATTGAACCAGTTACTTTATCAGCGTACATTATAACGTGTCCATTAGCGTGTCGAGCAGATCTACCTATGGTTTGAATTAGGGAAGTAGAAGACCTGAGGTATCCTTCTTTATCTGCATCTAAAATTGCCACTAAACTAACCTCCGGTAAATCAAGTCCTTCTCTCAGCAAATTAATTCCTACCACAACATCGTAGACTCCTAATCTAAGATCTCTTAATATATCGCTTCTCTCTAACGTATCCACTTCCGAATGTAAATAGTGGGTTTTAATACCCATCTCTTGTAGATACTCTGAAAGTCGTTCTGCCATTTTCTTGGTAAGAGTGGTAACCAGGCTGCGTTCGCCTTTTTCATTTCGAGCACGGATCGCATCTAACAGATCATCGATTTGTCCCTCTGTCTGCTTGATCTCTATAGTAGGGTCTAACAAGCCAGTCGGCCGAATGACTTGTTCAACCATGTTATTGCTATTATCCCCTTCGTAATCCGCTGGTGTTGCAGACACGTAGACGATCTGATTTGTCAGTTGTTCAAATTCTCCAAAATTTAACGGCCGATTATCTAGAGCTGACGGCAGTCGAAACCCGAAATCCACTAAATTTTGTTTACGGGATTTATCCCCATAGTACATCCCTCTCAGTTGGGGGATTGTCATATGGGATTCATCGATCATTATAAGAAAATCTTTTGGGAAATAGTCTATAAGTGTCCATGGTCTGCTACCAGGTTCACGGCGTTGTAGGTGCCGGGAGTAATTTTCTACACCCGAGCAATACCCAATTTCTCTCATCATTTCCAAATCATACTTTGTGCGTTCTTCAATTCGTTGTGCTTCAATAAATTTTGACTGCTGTTCAAACCAACCACGTCTTTCTACCATCTCTTCTTTGATATCCAATAATGCTGCTTTCATATTATCTGGTCGTGTAACCCAATGTTTAGCAGGGTATATCGCAACTTTACGTCTAATATCTAAAGATTTACCAGTTGTAACATCAACAT
>JAPYRO010000124.1 GCA_029941095.1 Dehalococcoidia bacterium | reverse complement strand
TTCCAGGACTTACCGACTCACATTTCCATCAAATATATTTTGGGTTAGCCGATTCTTGGATAGACCTAACAAATATTAAAAAAATTGAGAATGTAGTTCAAATACTAGTGGCAAATATAAACCGATCCCAATCCGGTAATTGGATTTACGCCAGAGGGTTAGATCAATCAATTTTTAATGACTATGGCCAGAATAATATTGTCGAACGATTAAAGGTAATAAGTAAAAACCACCCCTTAATACTGAGTAGGTCCGATGGCCACGGTTGCATAGTCAATTCTGAAGCATTAAAAAAAGTGGGGATAATTAGAACCACTGAAAATCCTCTAGGAGGAATCATCGAAAAAGATCAAGGAGGCGATCCCACGGGTAGACTATTTGAATCTGCACTTTACGGCCCTTGGAATCTAATGATGCAAGACTTAAGTAGTGAACAGTTTCAACAGGCAATCATTAAAAGTAGTGAGAGCCTCATTCAAGAAGGAGTGACATCTAGCCATGCGATTCTGCTTGAAAACATAAATATGGAAATTATGGAACTAAGAAAATTAGATAGATTAAATACGTTACCTGTAAGAGTCTATGGGATTATTTCAGAAGAATTCATCGACGAGGTAGATCCTGCTTTGCTTAATCAAAACTGGAAATCCCTAAAGATAGGAGGTGCAAAACTTTTTAGCGATGGAACATTGCGTGAAAGAACCGCAAGCCTTACTAAACCATATAAAGACTCTCCTCATATATTTGGTAATACTTCTTTAGATTCAAACAATTTAAACACTAAATTACTAAGAATAAAATCTAAGGGTCTTCAACCGGTTATTCATGCAATAGGCGACAACGCGATTGAACAAGTTTTGAGTGGCCTCGATCAAATTTTTACAAAAGAAGAACTGATCCGTTATAGACCCAGGATCGAACATGCATCAGTATTATCTCCAAATTTAATCAAACGAATAAATAATTTAGGAATAACTTTATCGTTACAAAAACGATCCATTAAGCTTGAACAACAAAGGTTAGGTAACGATCGACTCCGATGGACTAACCCCTGGAGCTACTTAATTGACCAAAATGTGAAGGTGATAGTGGGGTCAGACTCGCCATTTATGCAGTCCCGACCAGGCCCAATACAAGCGATAACAGAATCTATCTACCAAGGCATAGACCCAGAAGTAGTAATAGATAGATTATCGATGGAATCCGCTATAGCATCATTTTCTGAAAAAACTAATGGTTCGATTGAGAAACATAAAAATGCAGATTTTACAGTCTTATCAGATGATCCTAAGACAATGCCTAAAGATACATTAGGTGACCTTCGACCAATAATGACCGTTGTTGGTGGAATTATAAAATGGGAATCCTCTAATTAAATTAGCATAGATTTATTAGTAATTAGATAGAAAATCATATAGGTTATTATTGATGAGTAACCCAGACTACAATAAGCGAATTCAAATAGCTCTACAAAAAGCCGGTGATTTAGTATCTGAGCTCGAAAATAGCACAATGTATATAAAACACAAAGGCGACGGGCCTGTGACAGAAATGGATCATAAGCTTAATCAGTTACTCTATGATGAACTCTTGGATAAAGAGGAAGGATGGTTATCAGAGGAATCAAACGATGATTTGTCTAGGCTATCAAAATCGCATGTGTGGATTATTGACCCAATAGATGGCACTCACCAATTTATCAAGGGAGTAGCCGAATGGGCTATATCTGTTGCACTATCTAACAACGGACGTATCATCGAAGCCGGCATGCTGAATCCATGGACAAACGAGCTATTTCTATTGAACCAAAAAGGATCCGTAGAGCTAAATGGTGCTGCAGTCTCAGTAACAGATAAATTAGATTTGTCCGATGTTGTAGTTTTAACCTCACGGGGTGAACTAAGATGGGGGAATTGGGGCAAATTCCAAAATTCAAAATTCAAAATAGACACAATGGGGTCAATAGCATATAGATTAGGACTAGTTGCATCAGGCATCGCAGATGCCACTGTGAGCCTAGAGCCCAAAAACGAGTGGGATGTTGCTGCTGGTACCTATTTAGTAGAAACCTCAGGAGGCATAGTATCTGATCTTAAAGGTAATAAACTAAATTTTAACAATAGAAATACTTTAATAGACGGAATCATTGCGGCAGGACCAGTAACTCACGAAAGACTACTAAATATAATTAATAGCAAGCCCTCTAATATTTGGCTACCAAATCATTAAAACCCTTTTTATTATAGAGTTAGGAGCTTTTAACCGAAGTCTCCCCTAAAATCGAAGCATCCGCTTTTAGAGTCATACCAGATCCGATAACACTATCTCTAACAATTGACCCTGATCCAACATCAACATCATCCCACAAAACTGAGCTCTCTAAAACAGCATTCTCTCGGATAATACAACGTGCCCCTAGAGATAGCGGCCCGACCAACTTAACATTCGCTTCTATCCTGGTCTCATCTCCCAGAATTATTGGGCCTTCTAATATTGCAGTGGGGTCAACATGGGTATTAATTCCCTTCTGCGGGGAAGCATAAGCCGTATAGGGTGCGTGGCCGTTTAATAGATCTCTGTGTAGCGAAAGATAATTTTTAACAGTTCCCATATCATTGAAATAACCTGACCACTTATGAGTATTTAGCTGAATACCAGACATTAACACCTTGGGAAATAAATCTGTTTCGAACATTGAAAATCCTTCTGGGACAAACCGCAAAATCTCCGGCTCAAGGACATAAACTCCCGAATTGATTAAATTGGATCGGGAATTTGGGCCTTGAGGTTTTTCAATAAATTGGCTAACAAAACCTTCTCCATCGGTTACTACTAAGCCATAAGCAGATGGATCTTCTACTTCATGTACAGCCAAAGTACCATACTCTCGATTCTCAGTATGACGATCAACCAAGGTTTTATAGTCTATTTGAGTCGTAACATCACCATTTAATACCAAAAAAGTTTCATCTAATTCTGGTAATAAAGATCGAACCGCGCCCGAGGTCCCTAATGGCTCTTCTTCTACATAATATTCAAGATGCAGCCCCATATTTTCCCCGATGCCAAAATGTTCTATTATCGAATCAGGTTGGTACCCTAACGCAAGAAAAGCTCTTTCTACTCCAGCGTCAGCCAAAGCCAACAAAGTGTACTCCAAGAATGGTCTGTTCAGAACGGGTAACATAGGTTTCGGCAATTTTTCAGTCAACGGGCGCAATCGAGTCCCTGTTCCACCCGCAAGAATCACCGCTGTTAAATAACCCATCAAATATCCTCAAAAAATTACTAATTTAAAAATTATAAGCCCTGGGCAGCCTGTTTTCTTAATATGTCAGCTTTATCAAGTTTCTCCCATGGAACAATTAAATCATCTCTGCCAAAATGACCATATGCAGCTAATTGCCTATATATGGGGCGCCGTAAATCCAAATCTCTAATTATTGCTCCAGGACGAAGGTCAAAATTCTTTTCAACCAATCTTTTAATTTGATCTTTCTTTACAGTTTCCGTACCATAAGTCTCTATCTCAACAGATACTGGAATACTCATACCTATTACATAGGCAATCCTAATCTCACATCTATCGGCTAGACCTGCCGATACAATATTTTTTGCAACATACCGAGCAGCATAAGCACCCGATCTATCTACTTTCGTAGGGTCTTTCCCAGAGAAAGCCCCACCTCCATGTTTATAGCCTGGACCATATGAATCAACAATAATTTTTCTTCCGGTTAACCCAGCATCCCCCATAGGGCCTCCAATCACAAATCGACCGGAAGCATTTACATAATATTTCGTCTGGCCATCTAATAGGTTACTTGGAAT
>JAPYRO010000123.1 GCA_029941095.1 Dehalococcoidia bacterium | reverse complement strand
AGGTTAGATAGTGTGGGACGGCATACTGTAGCAGCTGGGTCAATCCAGCAAAAAATAGTTGAAGCCCTCGTCCAAACCCCTTTATCTAGAGTGGGTTTGAAGTTCCAAGACATAGGAAAGTATGCAACTGAAATGCACAACCCTGAGATAACAGATACTGCAGGAAGTGGTAACGTACCACGAACTAATTATAGGTTAATTGCGGCTCTAGCTGCATTAAATGGAGAAATTGAAACCGGGCAGGAATCCAGAGATGCGTTTGTAAAAACTCACGGGATGCCGGGGTTCTCCCCTACCCAAGGTCATGTAGCCTCTGCGATACCATTTTTAGGACATGCACTCGATGATCTAAAAAGCGGAAAATATCAATATTCCATGTTCCTCGCAAAAGGAAGCTTGTTTCTAGGTAGGATGACTCATATGTCTGATGGAGAATCATTTATTCTTGAGAAAAATCATTGAACACTATACAGTATCAGGAGTAAGTAGATTGGAGTCTAACGTGGATTTAAAAGGAAAGAACGTAATCATAGTAGGTGAACGTGATGGTGTTCCCGGTCCGGCCATTGAAACTTTAGTGAAAAGTGTGGGTGGAACCCCTGCCCTAGTCCAAACTCAATGCTTTGTTTGAACCTCAGCAGGAGCGCTTGACCTGGAAGGTCAAGATGAAATCAAAGCCACTGTCGATGCAAAAGGCACTGAAAATATGGTGGTAATCCTTGGATCCCCAACACCGGAAAGCGCAGAAGTATATGCGAAAACCGTTACAGAGGGAGATCCTTCTTGGGTTGGACCTTTAGCGGGTGTTGCTCTAAAACTTCCTGTTTATCATGTGTTAGAGCCTGAGGTTAAGTCTCAATTTGATCAAAAAATGTACGCTGATCAAGTCGGAATTATGGAATCAGTTCTTGATACAGCTGATTTGATCGAAACGGTTAGTAAAGTCCGAAATGATCAAAAATAGTACATTTATGCGGTAACTAAACCTGAAGAGAGAGGCCGATATTGTTGAATGCAGAAGACATTATCCTTTATACAAAAGTCGATGATTGACCAAGTTGTATTGAAGCGAAAGATTTTCTTATCGCCAACGAAGTAGACTACACCGTAAAAGATGTTGTGGAGAACCGAGAATTCATGATGGAGTTAGTAAATAACTACCGCCTTATGTCTGTTCCTGTACTTATAGTAAAAGACGGGGACCCTATAGTAGGATTTGATAGAGCAGAATATTCAAAGGCCCTCGGTATCTAGAGATTACGAATTTGGGTATCTAGCCGAACTTATAGTATTTATTTTCCTATTATTACGTTATAGTGTCGAAATGATTAGAGCTGTCACACAAGTATCCTGTTGTTGTCCGGTTGAAATATCAGCCGGGGGTATTTTGTAATACAAATAATTCTATACAAAGAAAATATTAAGCCCCGAGAATATCGGGGCTTTTTTAGTGGATTAATAAGGAGATCGAAACATGACCATAAGAATAGGTGACGAAGCACCGGATTTCACAGCGGAAACCACTCATGGGAAAATAGATTTCCATAAGTGGTTAGGAGATAGTTGGGGAATATTCATGTCACATCCCGCAGATTTCACGCCAGTATGTACGACCGAAATTGGAAGGGTGGCAAATTTACAGCAAGAGTTCACAGCTCGAAACGCAAAATTATTGGTAGTTAGTGTTGGAACGAAACAAGGATTGACGCCAATAGAATCTCATAACGAGTGGATTAAAGATGTAAATGAAACACAAAATGCAGATGTTCAATTCCCGATGGTACAAGATATTACCAAAGAAATAGCTAATAGCTACGGAATGATTCATCCCAACGCCAGTGACACTCTAACGGTTCGCTCTGTCTTTATTATCGGACCAGATAAAAAAGTAAAATTGATAATCTCATACCCTGCATCGACAGGGAGAAATTTCTTAGAGGTCATCCGGGTTTTGGATTCGCTACAATTGACTGCAAACTATCAAGTTGCCACACCTGCTGATTGGCAAAATGGAGAAGATTGCATAATAGTACCAGCAGTAAGCAACGACGAAATACCTGGGAAGTTCCCTAAAGGACATACGATCGTCAAAGATTATTTGAGAACAACACCTCAGCCAAACATATAAGGAAGTTTTTATTAATGCAAAATATACGATTCTTTTTCTCTTTTCCTGAATTTGTAAATGAAATATCAGCAAGGTTGGTTGCCACCGGAGTACTGTTTATGTGCATAGTTGCATTGATACTAGTAACTCAACAAAGTACCACAGCTATTTTTGCCACGGGAGTTCTGGTATACGGATTTATGGCTAGAGCATCCTCTGGTCCTAAAGTGAGCCCACTAGCTTTATTAGTAACGAAAATAATAGTACCTAGATTAGGCTTAAGTGAAAGAATTGTTCCTGGCCCTCCAAAACGGTTCGCGCAGACCATTGGGTTAATTGTCTCTTCCTTAGCACTTTACTCTCTAATAATTGGTAGCAATGATTTCGCTTCAGCCTTATTACTATTGTTATCTTTCTTTGCATTTCTAGAGTCTGCTTTTGGATATTGTTTTGGGTGCAAAGTTTTTAAGTTCTTGATTTTTGCTGGATTAGTTCCACAAGATGTATGTGACCGGTGCGTAGGCTACCAATATTAGAACATAAGTTTAGTCGTTCTACATATCACCGCCATTCAACGACCCTATTCCTATAATTATCTATATTAGTAGATTCAACTTTTTTAACAATTAAATTAAATGTTCCCTCTCGACGTGAGATCTCGCCAGAAACTAAAAGTAAATTATTCTGGAGAACAGTTTTGTTAGACTCCCACACATTTTCCCATATGACCAGAGGAATATGCCCATACTCATCTTCTAAGGTAAAAAAATAGGATTTTGCTGACCTAGGATGTTGTCGCCTAACAACAAAACCAGCAGTAGTGATTTTTTCACCATGTTTCATTTTTTTTAAATCTGTACTCGTTTTAATTTCGGTTGGAATTGTCTTACGAATCTCTTTCATCATATGACCACGAGGTGAAAATCCTAAGGATTTCACTTCGTTCATCATAATTTGTCTCTCGTTTTCATCAGAAATATTAGCGATTTCGTGATCAATAGGAAAAGCCAAACTATTTTGGCGATTACTTATCTTTTTATACAGCCCAATTTCCCATCTAGTATGCCTACGGCTCGAGTTAAAGAAATCAAAAGCTCCTGAATCAGCCAAAGACAACAATGCCTCTTCGGAAACACTGCTTCGATTAATAAAATCTTTTAGGGATTCAAAGTCCCCTCCATCTTTTTTACTGGAAATGATCTTCTGGGAACTGATCAACCCTAAGTTTTTTACATGTATTAATCCAGTTCTTATATTTAAATCTTCTATTGTTGATTTTAATAAACTAAGATTTATATCAGGAGACATTATTTTTATATTATGGCGTTTCGCATCCTCTTTAATAGTTTCTAAAGACCAAAACCCCATTGGTTGCTGGTTCATTAATGAAACATAAAACTCCAAAGGGTAATAGAACTTAAGCCATGCCATTTGATAAGCAGTAACCCCAAAAGCATAAGCATGTGCTTCAGGAAACATATATTCACCATTTAATTTATTAAATATCAAATTCGCAGTTTTTTTAGAGACATTTTTTCTAAGAGCGCCTCGAATAAAACGATCTTGCCAGTCCACATGTAACTGTTTTTTATGCTTCTGTCCAAATGCTCGCCGCATTTGATCAGCTTCTCTTGCAGAAAAGCCTGCTACTTCCATTCCTAACTCATTAACTTGGTCTTGATATAAAATAACTTTGAATTGTTTCGTCTAATTCTCCTATAATTTG
>JAPYRO010000122.1 GCA_029941095.1 Dehalococcoidia bacterium | reverse complement strand
TTACAAGTTCAGATGCTGAGACAACACGGACGTCCCCCACAGACGAATCCCATTCACCGTGGGCTAGTGAGATCATATTAGGGCGATATTTTAAGACTTGCTCTTGTAACCTATCAACATTAGATCCAGCACCTAGAGCTACAATATTGATTTCTTCATCAAGAGAATCAATAACATCCAGTATTGTTCTTCCAAGTGAACCTGTAGATCCAATAATAGCGATGTTTAAAGGACCGGTTTTCATATTGTAAAACTTATCCTGTCTCTATTTAAAGACTGTCTAGCTTGTTTTCAACAATGTATTGGAGATATTCCTTGAGAGTATCGTTTTCAACAGTATCAATAACTTCAGCCACAAACGCTCTAATTAAAATACGTTTAGCTTGTTCTTCTGTAACCCCTCTGCTCATCAAGTAGAAAATAGCATCTTCATCAATTTGACCACAAGCTGCCCCATGGCCACACCTGACATCATCACAATAAACCCAAAAAGCTGGTTTAGTATCTGCTTCAGCTGTATTAGAAAGTAGTAAATTCTTATCTACTTGATTAGCATTTACACCGGCAGCTTTTTTTCGAACAATGATGCTTCCGTGAAATACAGATCTTGAATGACCATCAAGTATGCCTTTATATAATTCGTTACTATCATTATTTCCAACAACATGATCAATGACCACCTGATTATCTATATGCTGTGATCTGCTAACTACATACGCTCCATTGATTCTAGCAAGCCCACCTTCTCCAACCATCTTTATATTTAAATTATTCCTTGCTAATGTTGATCCTATGTCAAGATTCATAGAGGTAAATCGAGCGTTAGCTTGGACTTCCACATCAGTAGTGGAAACGTGGTAAGTATCTTCATTATAATTCTGAGTTTTAGTGTAATTTAATACTGACCCTTGTCCCACAATAATCTCAGTCACAGCATTAGAGAAGTGTTTATTTTCCCCAACTGAGGCATAGCTCTCAATTACATTAGACACGCTATCGTCGCCAGCAACAATTAATACTCTGGGCGTTGAAAAACTTTGACTAACTAAATCAGTTGAAACAAATATCACTTGTATAAATTGATCTTGTCTCTTTTTTGGCAAGATATGTATGAACGCCCCTTGATCAAGAAAAGCCGTGTTCATTGCAGTAAATCCGCTGGCATCAGTCGTAGATCTAGTACTAATATACTCATCGACAACTGAGCTGTATGATTCATTTCTTGCATCGACCAAACTACTAACTTGAACAGAAGATTGTCCTTCAGAAATATTCGAAAGAGCAGGTTGATATATACCATCCACGAAAATTAACGATGTGTTAGAATTTTCCTTACCAACAAGTACCGATTGAATAGCCTCTTTAATACGAGAATTTTCTTCTGGCTTAAGGATCCGTTTGATCTCATAAGGTGACCCGAATTTTTCTTTCACTAGGGGTCTAATATCTGTATATTTCCACTCCTCGTTACCTTTCCGTTTAGTAGGAAAACCTAAATTGAGAAAATCTTTCAAGCCTGTGGATCGGACTTTGGATGTAGTATCTGATTGATCCTGAAAAAGTTTATCGCTCACAAGCCGATCATAGGTTTCTTGGTAATCATGTTCTTTAATTTTATTAGTCAAAATACATCACCATACATAACCGATCGATAGTTTCAAAGGGGATAGTCAACATATACTAGCCAACAGCTCCTTCTAAGTTCATTTCCAAAAGACGTGTGGCCTCAACAGAAAATTCAAACGGTAGATTCCTAAATACTTGTTCACAAAAGCCATTTATTATCATCGAATGCGCTTTTTCAACAGATATACCTCTTGAGTTGCAGTAAAAAAGTTGGTCTTCACTCACTTTGGACGTATAAGCCTCGTGCTCTAAAAACGCGCTTTTATTTTTTACTTCAACATACGGGGTTGTATGGGCACCACATTCATCGCCAATTAACAACGAATCACATTGGGTAAAATTCGAAGCATTTTCCGCACCTGGGTTAATCCTGACAAGTCCTCTATATGTATTTTCAGCTTTGCCTGCAGAAATACCTTTAGATATTATCGTGCTCTTTGTGTTCTTACCGATATGAGTCATTTTACTTCCCGTATCTGCCTGTTGATGCCCTTTTGCAAGAGCCACTGAATAGAACTCTCCAATAGAATCGTCTCCTTGGAGTATTACACTCGGATATTTCCATGTAATTGCCGATCCTGTTTCAACTTGAGTCCAAGATATTTTCGACCTTTTACCTAGGCACTTACCTCTTTTAGTCACAAAATTAAATATTCCACCTTTTCCATTTTCGTCTCCTGGATACCAATTTTGTATAGTTGAGTATTTAATTTCAGCATCGTCCATAGTAATCAATTCAACAACAGCGGCATGAAGTTGGTTTGTATCACGCATAGGAGCACTACAACCTTCCAAATAACTGACATAGGAAGAATCTTCGGCCACTATCAAAGTCCTTTCAAATTGGCCAGTACCTTCAGCGTTAATCCTAAAATAAGTAGTAAGTTCCATAGGGCACTTTACCCCCTTGGGTACGTAACAAAAAGAACCATCCGAAAAGACTGCAGAGTTAAGGGCAGCATAAAAGTTATCAGAATAGGGGACCACGCTCCCTAGATATTTTTTCACTAGTTCAGGATGGTTTTTGACGGCTTCTGAAAACGAAGAAAATATAATACCCATCTCGGCAAGTTTTTCTTTGAAAGTGGTAGCTACCGAGACACTATCAAAAACAGCGTCAACTGCGACACCAGCAAGCATTTTTTGTTCTTCCAAAGGAATCCCCAGTTTTTCAAAAGTAGCCAGTACGTCTGGGTCAACCTCATCAAGACTTTCTAGAAGTTCTTTAGGTTTCGGTGCCGAATAATATATTATGTCTTGGAAATCGATTGGGTCGTGCTTGATATGAGCCCATTCTGGAACGTCGCCCCCATCCACCATTGATTCCCAATATCTAAATGCTTTTAGACGCCATTCCAAAAGCCATTCTGGTTCTTCTTTTTTAGCTGATATCCATCTTACCGTATCTTCACTAAGGCCCGGAGGAGCCGTTTCTGACTCAATATCTGTAACAAATCCATATTTATAGTCTTGTGAAGCTATTTCTTTAACTAATTGATTTTTTTCCCTAGAATCTAATTCATCTGTTGTCATTCACTAGTTCCAATCAATACTGTAAAACGTCAGTATATTCCAATGGGATTCACGAACTGTAAGCACCCGGAATTATATCTGTTCTTCTATCTAAATGTCAATATAACATATATATACCGCATTAAAACTCACCATATCACAAAAAGAGGTCTACAAATTACTCCGATTAAAGAGTATATTTCCTACATGACATTTATTATTAGTGCAATAATAAATGTCTAGACTCAAGGCCAGAAAGCCTAGTGGTAGAAAGTAGGAAGATATTGGTAAATAAAATAAAACTTCCAGTAACAGTTTGGTACGACTATATTTGACCTTGGTGTTATATCGGCCAGGATCGGGTCGAACAACTAAAACGTGACTTCGATGTGGAAATAGATTACAGAGCCTTTTTCCTGAGGCCTGACCTACCACCTGAAGGTATGCCAAGGCCCGAAAAATACAACAACCCAAATAGCCCGGTACAAAGGGCAGCGGAAGAAGCCGGTATATTGATGAACCGACCCGCAATAGTTCCATATACGCGCCTTGCACTTGAGGCAACCGAGGCAGCTAAATCCCTGGGGCAAGGAGAGAAATTTCATGAACTAGCTTATGCTTCATATTGGGAGAACGGTACAGACTTAGGAAAGATTGATAACCTAAAACCCATTGTAGAAGCAGCGGAATTAGACTGGGAAACGATAAAAGAT
>JAPYRO010000121.1 GCA_029941095.1 Dehalococcoidia bacterium | reverse complement strand
CCAGAATCAGGATCGTCTGCCTTGACCCAGTTGGCGTAGTTAGCAACTACCCTCTGGTTTTTACCAGCAGTCTTCGATAGATTCTCAGAAGTAGTATCAGTCTCATACAAGGTGATACCTATTCCAGTAGCATTCGAAGTGCTTGTAGCCTTAACTGTCTGAGCATAAGGGGAAGCCGTAGTACCAGCTCCACTATCAGTATCGTTAAAGACACCGTAGTTGAAGTTGGCGACAATGGTCCTCTTCTCCTGAATTCTCAGTCGGAAACCAGCATTTGCGCTGGTTACTACTGCTCCAACAGTGTAAGTGATACCCGAGTTAAGGAATATCTTTGTTGTTGAAAGTATCTTGGTAGTACCAGTTGCCATAGTAGTGAACGTCAAAGTCTCTGACTGGTTTGTGGTCAGAGCAAGCGTTACTGGGTTAACAGTGGTACCGAAAATGTTTATTATAGCCGCGGTAGTAGACGCCGGAGCAGTTTTACCTGCGTTGGTGTTAAAGATCGTAGCCTTCAACCTAGCAGCACCTGAGAACGCACTTTGCGTCGCCAAAGCCTGATCAGTTGCAGTGGTTATGATCGAACCAATGTCAAGACGTTCCCACTCTGCAGTGGTAATCGCCCCGCCTGCTGTGTCTCCCGTTGGTATAGCAGCAGGAGTTGGCTGTAATGTCAGCGTTGCTCCTGAAGTACCGATAGCGGCGAGATAACCTGTTCCACTCTGAAGATCCTGAACGGATCCAACGGTACCTTGAATAACTGGTCGAACGGTAGTAGCGATGGAGAATTGGTTCGTTGAACCATCACCCGCGCCTAATATCATTCCTTTACCAGTCATCGCAGTCTTACCGTTTATGGTAGACAGACTACCTGCGAGACTCTTATTAGTATTTAAATCAGTGTCGGTAATTCTGAATTTGACAACGTTCGTACCGGACTGACTAGCGTTAGCATACCCAGTAGACTTAGTGAAAGTACTGGCCGGGCTAACATAATCCATGGTTCCTTGAGCCGCACCTGCCAAACCAGCAGGCAGGGAGGCAAGAACCAGGATCCCCGACAATATTAGAACTAATGCTTTTCGCTTCACAATGAAGCCCCCTTTACGTGATTTTGGGCGGAAGCCCTAGATTTATTTTCAAAGAAGAGAGATGTCAAATAGCTTTGCGTCAACTCACAATGGTTTTGCCACCGCTGTGTATCCTGCATAGGCTTCCTCCTTATAAATAGGCCTTTCATGACGAAAGGACTTCCTCTTCTTTTGCACGTTACAAAAAACGTATTCATAAGCATAGCACACCCAAACCTAGATCTGGTACCCCTAAATCTGTCATTTTTAGGAATATCGACGAGAATTTGAGCAAACCGGTGCTTTTCACACGATTTTCTCAAGCCGCTTTTGTTTAAGAAAGCAGCTTACGACCCCGATTATGGAGTCACAATTAACCGTTGTCAACAGAAAATACCGCTTTTTTCTACTAGAACCTTCAACTTGTTCCTAAAACTAGTCTAAAACTGAGTTTAAAAATACTATTCCAGCAAAAGAGGGGGGTTTTATCAGTTACTCATCCAGTAATTAGAAAATGGTTTAATTTGCATCATTCAAACTAGACATAAATTCTTGATTACTTTTAGTTTTCTGAATCCTATCCAGTATAATCTGTGTGACCTCAGTAGGATCGCTTGATCGTTCGGCCAAGAGTCCGATCATTCTCCTCATTACAACTATGTCTCTATAATCTTTTTCGTTAAAAAGTTGATCATCTCTTCGTGTACTCGAACTCGGAATATCTATAGATGGATAGATCCTGCGTTCTGAGAGCCCTCTATCCAAGTGGACTTCCATATTACCTGTGCCTTTAAATTCTTCATAAATAACATCATCCATCCGTGAACCTGTATCAACTAAGCACGTCGCTATTATAGTCAAGGTACCCTCTTCCTCAGTATTTCTAGCAGCTCCAAAGAAATTTTTCGGAGGGTACAAAGCAATCGGGTCTATACCACCAGATAATGTTCTTCCACTCGATGGGGTAGACAGATTATAAGCTCGAGCCAGGCGCGTAATTGAATCCAAAAGAATAACCACGTCTTTTCCTTCTTCGACTTGTCGCTTAGCTCTAGATAATACTATTTCTGCGACACGAGTATGCTCTTCAACCGGTTCATCGAAAGTAGACGCATAAACGCTAGCTCCTTTTACAGTTCTTTGCCAATCCGTCACCTCTTCAGGTCGTTCACCTATTAGGGCAGCAAAGATTTCTACATCAGGGTAGTTTTCCGTAAGCGCATCAGCTATTTGATGAAGTAATATTGTTTTGCCCGCTTTAGGTGGCGAAACAATTAAGCCTCTTTGCCCTTTCCCTATCGGTGCGATTAAATTCAGCAATCTCGGAGCCAAAGCCTTTGGGTCATGCTCTAAATCAAATAATTTGTCTGGGAAAAGGGCTGTTAATTTGTCAAAAGACGGCCTTCTTCTTGCCAACTCAGGATCCTTGGCGTTAACCTGTAAAACCTTCAAAAGGCCATAATATTTCTCTCCGTTTTTTGGAGGGCGGATCTGGCCTGTAACATCATCTCCAGTTCTTAAGCCAAATTTTCTGATTTGTGACTGAGATACATAGACGTCGGTAGCACTTTGTCGCCTTTCTCCGTGACGGAGGAATCCATATCCGTCATTAGCGATATCAAGCATTCCGTTTGCCATAATTTCCCCACCTCGGTCACCATGAATACTAAGAAGTTGAGCCACAATCTCATCTTTAGAAACATATTCATCGTGCGCAGTGGCCACGTCTTCGGCCAAAGTCAAAAGTTGCTCACGGCCAAGAGATTCTAGTTGTGGAATACTAATTACACGATTGTCTTCGGTAAGTGGGGGCAGGTTTTTTTTAACGGCTTCTCTCAATTCACTTTTGGTAGTTTCCACATCACCCCCGGGAGATGTGCTCATCCGTTTAGCAGTTGGACGCCGCCTAGTAGCAAGATTTCTTCTTCCACTTGGTCTTGCCCTGCGGGTAGTTAGATTATCTTTTCGAGATTCGCCCTTCATGCTTTCTTTATTTTTCGTTGAAGTGGGAGCTCTCTTGCTTCTCTTCTTAGGCTTTTCCAATTCGATAGCGCCAACCGCACTATCTTCTGTAGCCTCTTCTGTTATCGCTTCTTCTTCTTGATCTACCATGGGTACCTCTCTTGGAATTATTTGCACAAACAAAAAAAATTTATAAAACTAAATTAATTCGTATATTTATTGATCCTTACAATCAAGCTTGACCTCGATTTTTACTATGCACTATTTTGTTTGCCGCACCCACAAAACCGGTAAACAGCGGGTGAGGCTGGACGGGCTTAGATCTGAACTCAGGATGGAATTGAGTCCCAAGCATAAAAGGATGGTCTTTTACTTCGCAAATTTCGACTAGGTTCAACAACGGGTAGTACCCACTAGGTTGGAGCCCGGCCTTCTCGAATTTTTCTCTATAATCATTATTAAATTCAAAGCGATGCCTATGGCGCTCATTGACACTATTAGATTCATAGTACTTCTGAGCTGCGGTACCTGGCACTAACTCGCAAGGATAATTACCAAGCCGCATTGTGCCACCCTTAGTACTCACATTTTCTTGATCCTCCATAATATCGATTATGGGAAATGGTGATTCACTATCAAATTCTGTTGAATTAGCATTTTCAAAGCCCATCACATTCCTTGCGTACTCGATAACCATTGTCTGCATTCCTAAACAAAGTCCAAAATATGGGATTCCATGCTCTCGGGAATATCGAGCAGCTTTTATCATGCCTTCAACACCCCTCGGGCCAAACCCACCGGGGACTATTATTCCTTGGGCGTTCCCTAATAATGATTGTACGTCGTGCACCTCAAGGTCCTCCGCTGAAACCCAATCAATATCAATATCAACTCCAATATGAAGGCCCGCATGTTGTAAAGC
>JAPYRO010000120.1 GCA_029941095.1 Dehalococcoidia bacterium | reverse complement strand
AGTTCTTATTGGTCCTGGAGGCTCCGACAATAGAATTTTCCGCTCCCGTTGACCTGAGTGTAGCTAATTTTTACAAATCAGAAATTTTACGATTAAATATTTTCGATGAAAATCGAATTACAGAAGGTTCCCCTGATCAAGATACTTTAGCAATCTGGAAAAGATGTGGTTTAAAATACCCATCTTCATACTCTGCTTTCTTAAGAATTCTCTTCGCTATATATCTTTTTGACTAAGGACGATAACTCATCCATAGAAACTTCATCCTTCCTTACCATGCCAGCTACATTCTTTTCTAAAAGTTCTCGCTGAACATCTGTTAAGTCCTTACCTGAATACACTAAGATTGGTGATCTTTCTTCGGCGGAGAAATCTTGCATATAGGCTTCTATAAACTCAAAACCGTCCATCCTGGGCATCTCTAAATCGAGAACTATTAATGACGGTTTGGTTGATAATTTTTCAAGACCTTCTTTTCCGTCTTTTGCAGTTTCAGCTATCCATCCAGAGTCCTTGAGCATCCTTGATAAAAGGTCTCTCACGTCTGCGTCATCGTCTATCACCAAGACGTTTTTTCCTGTTGAGGCGTCTCCCATTAAACGTGTAACGGTCGCTAAGAAGAGATTTTTGTCTATAGGTTTTGTGAGGTAATCATCTGCGCCTAAAGATTTAGACAAAACATCTTGAGAAAAATGACTGACCATAATGATTGACATGTCTGCTAACTCAGGATTGGATTTACATTCCTTTAAGATTGACCAACCGTCCCTGCCGGGCATGAGTACATCCAATAAAAGCATTTTGGGCTTCATTTCCCTTACCATCTGCATGCCCTTCTCGCTGTCAGTTGCGCCTACAAGCGTTAAGCCTATTTTTGATAGCGATCTTCTTATTAAATCGTGCATAGTCACATCATCATCTATAAGCACAACCACCTTTTCGCTTTCTTCAAGATTAACAATAGCGTTCCCTTCTTCCACTTCATCAAACTCTTGTGCGCCTTCTCGCGGGAGGTAAAGTGTAAACACAGACCCTTCTCCTAAGACGCTTGTTACTATGACACCCCCACCCATCAGCTCAGCAAGTTTTTTACTTATTGGTAATCCAAGTCCTGTTCCACCATGCTTTGCAGAAGTGGATCTTTCCGCTTGTTCATATTCTCTGAACATCTTGCTTAGACCCTCTTCTGACATACCTTCCCCAGTATCAGATACAGCAAATCTAATCATCTCAATTTCATCTTGGACAAAAGTATCGACATCAAGCGTTATTGTTCCATTAGATGTAAATTTAAATCCGTTGCTCAAGAAGTTTGTCAAACATTGCCTTATCTTTGTTTCGTCTTGATTCATTGTTCCCAATTGATTATCTAAGTTAACAACAAAGCTATTATTGTTGGGGATTGCCAACGGCCCTGTTACGTCTTTAATTGTCTCTATCATGGATTCTATTTCGAAGCTTGTTAGATAGAGCTCCATCCTTCCAGCCTCAATTTTTGATATGTCCAGGATGTTATTGATCAAGGACAGCAAATGACTTCCGGCTGAAGTTATTCTCTTTAAATCTGGCAAAAGATCGTCGTAACCTAAATCTTCGCAATCTTCAGCTAGCATTTCTCCATAGCCCAATATGGCATTTAGTGGCGTTCTTAGTTCGTGACTCATGTTTGAAAAGAAACGGGTTTTTTCTGCATTTGCATCTCTGGCTTCGTCTCTGGAAGTTTCCATTTCACTAGTACGAGCAGTAATCAAAGCCCCTACTTCATCCGACATTCTTGAAAAAGCCAAAGACATTAATTCAACGGAGGCCTCTTCATTGCCTTCCTTTTCACCGGTGCGTGCCAGTTCAGACATTTTCGTGATGTCATCTAAAATAAGCTTCTGCGCCTCTCCTTCAAGCTGATCGGCTAAGAAGGACATTTTTTCAATAATCACTCTGTCTCTTCCTCTTCTTCTCTTCGCTTGTTCTTTTCGAATATCTTCCATCTCAAGAAGATGCCCTCTGTAACTATGCAACGCTGTAGACAACTGACCCACTTCGTCATTTGCTGAAGCTAAAATACCTGACCTTCTTGGCATTTGTTGAGAGTGATCACCCCTGGTTAGACCCTCCAAAACCTTAATAGCTCTAGTTATTCCTCCAAAAGTTATATAGGTAACGTAGGATGTTAAAGAAATAATAAACAACATCATGATGGCTGCCAGGATATAACTTCTATTCATTACCGTTGAAGATTCTTCCATAGATGCGCGTTCATCTTTGAAAATATATAACTGAGCCAGATCTGCAGACAAGTATGAACTTAGAGGCAATAAAGTAATCGATGTTCCAAGATCAAAGTCTTTAGCGCTGTATCTACTTCCTTTTGCTTCTTTGTATTCAATAGCTTTATTTACCACTCCTCGGTAGTCAGAAATCCCATAGCGACTCTCGTCTCCTAAATCATCGGAAGAATAGTCCTCTTCTAAACTAATTAGACCTTCTGGAGTTTGGATGCCTGTTCTTACCTCAAACTCATCTTCAAATATCTCTATGGCTTTTCGAATATCCGCGCCTATTATGATTAGCGCAACTGTCTCTTGATCAATTTTTAGAGGGAAGGAATAGGTTTGATTTAAAGTAGATGTTAATTCGTCATTTACGTCTAGTATTTTTAACGTTGCCTGGCGAGGCCTTCCGGATATGTCTTCAAGGTAAGAGTCTAGGTAAGAAAAAAATTCCGGTCTGGCTTTGGGGCTACAGGGGTCTATTCCAAAAAGATCAAAAGCACTTCCGCAATAAATTCTTTGTCCCGTAGGAAAATAAGCCATCACAAAGCTTAACTCGCCTTCGTCTAAATCATCTGCAAAAATAAATCCAATTAAATACTGTAAATCTCCCAAACTTCTGCTTTCAATCGAATTAAAAATAGGATTGGTTGCCCTACCTACTGAATCAATTTCATCTACAAGCGCTTCATCATCCGGATTCCAATAATTGCCTTTATCTCCCGTTCCTGGGAGCCAACGGCTCATTGCTTCATAAGTATTGTTATATATTTGATACCAAGATGACTCGTAGAGTATAACCAACGACTCACTAGCGGCATCGTCGCTGATGTCATCTCTTGTTTCGGTAGCGAAGAAGAAAACAATCGCCATCAGAAGATAGCCAACCACCACAAACGATAAGAGCTGAAGTCTTATAGACATATATTTAAATATTAAGAAGGCAGAAAGAGATCAAGAGGTAATCTCCTCGCTTTAACTTTTATTTTCCTCGAAAGGCAAATGTAAGTTTAACCTGAACATTGTTGGCTTTCACGGACTGGCCATTATGATTTGGGGGATGATATACCCAACTTCTTATGGCTTTAATAGACGCTCTTTCAAATACACCCTGCGGGGTAGATTCTACTACGTAAGGATCTAAAACAGCTCCGTCAGTATCAACATCAAACTCTACTACCACGTAACCTTCGGTTCCTTTTCTAAGGGCTTTTCTTGGAAAGGTTGGTTGTTTAGAATAATTACGAGTTAGAGTGATCTCTGTCTCATCTTCTCCTACGTATCCCAAATCATCAGCAGACGCAGCCATAGAGAACAGGCCTGACACAAGAGCAGTGACAAATAACTTAGCTACCGGTTTATTTAAGTGATTCATTCTCGTCATATCGTTTACTCAGAAGTGGTCCCCAAATTTCGGACAGGGCGTTAAGGTGTAGTCGTCCCGTAGCAGGAACCTATTCGATATGGTAAAAAAAAAGAATAGGCCATTGAATTTAAAAAAGCAAGGTCGCGCTAGCGGCAAACCGGGGCGGTGGCACAATTGCTGAGCTCTCGCAGAAGTATGGTATTGACCTTTCCCCCAAGTTAGGACCACTAATGCAACATTGAATCAACCGGGGCTTAGTGTTTCTATTTACGGCTCAAGTTTGTTACTCGTGAGCTTCATCGGCCAGGCAGTGTGATATGTACGAAAA
>JAPYRO010000119.1 GCA_029941095.1 Dehalococcoidia bacterium | reverse complement strand
TATTTACCAGTCACATCAACATTACAGACGTGTCTGTGACGTTAACACCAGTTTACCATCAGAGCAATAAAATTTCAAAAATTCGATAATGACGAATACCGCTTTAAACTCATTCGGTTTTTTATGATCCAACATGATTTACTTAGACTTCTAACTGTCACAATTTTGTCACATTCACTTAGGTTTATTTAGACCTATATCGATCCCTTAAGCCTCAGTCTAAAACTAGATTTTATCTTTTGATACCTCAGTTTAAGTTACTTTAGTTCAGGTGACAATTTCCGATGATCCCTTGTCGTAATTATGACCGGCCCGACTTTGGGCCTCAATAAATACCCGTTTAACTTCAGGAAACTTTTCTTTAATTTCACATTCCAATTCGGAAATTATTGCCTCAACTTCATCTGAAGTTAAATCATCAGTAAAATCGATGCTCAAGTTAAGCAATACATCCTGAGGTCCCATATGCATCGTTAGAAGTTCATTTACGCTGAGGACACCTTCCTGTGCGCTAATAACTCGCCCAATTTCATTAACAATTGTTCCTGCTGCGCTTTCTCCGATGAGCAAACCCTTGCATTCATAAGCAAGAAGTCCGGCTGTTAACGATAGAATTATGCCGATTAAGAGGGAGGCAACGCCATCAAAGATTGGATTATGATAGATGTCACCAAGCAGAATACCCAGAAACGCAACCAGAAGACCAAGCATCGCAGCCGTATCTTCAAAAAGGACGGTAAAGATTGTCGGGTTTTTGCTAGACCTAACGGCCTCTAGTAACCCTTTTGTACCCTTTTCAGTTGCGAATTCCTTTACGGCTATCCACCAAGCACCCATTTCAAAGGCAAATGCTATCAACAAAACAATATAATTAACAATAGGATTGGTCACAGGTTCAGGCTTGTGCAACCTTGAAAATCCTTCATAAAAAGAAATACCGGCTCCCAAGCCGAATATCAAAATGGCCACCACAAAAGTCCAGAAATACAACTCCATGCCATAACCAAATGGGTGTTGGTCATCTGCAGGTTTTTGAGACTTTTTTAAGCCATAAAGGAGGAGCCCCTGGTTACCGGTATCCACTACCGAGTGTACTGCCTCACTGAGCATGGCAGCACTCCCCGTAAAAAAGGAGGCAACGAACTTGGATACGGCTATCAGCGTGTTTCCCAATAATGCCGCATAAATTACTTTCTTTGAAGACTGGTAGCCCATAATTTGATCCCAAAATTCTTTAATTTTTTGGAGATAATGGCACCATTTTAATGTCTACGCCCCGAATAAAGGTCATGCAAATTACAACGCGAAGAGCGTTGGCAGAAAACGCACTGGCTAAGGGAGGATTTTGATGAGGTTTCTGATTGAGATGGTGACACGGGTGGCGTCGATGAATGCTCATTTTTAGTCTCAGAATTAGAGTTATCTTTGGTTTCCTGCACTGTGTAGGGGGGAGGCTTGTAAAACGGTTGGTGAGCATATTGCGAAAACTCGAAATTAGGTGGGTCAAAAACTTGGTGTAAAGATTTTGAAGTCACGCTTTGTTTCGATGGTGATAGACTTTGCCGCCAATTGTGACCGCAGGTTGAACAGCGTAGTGAACGCCTATTGAAAACCTTTGAAATGCCATCAATAACATAGGATGTGCAACATTTAGGGCAATTTATATTCATCACTAGCCTAAGGATTTAAAGTTTAAACAATTATCAGTAGTTAAATGGGGTAATTCAAACGGAAGCAGACCCGGGAAGTTTAGAAGCACGAAAATCCAGATCCTGCAAATACGTGACGGTCCATAAGCAATATAAATAGAAATTCCTTCATTATTATTCGTTATTAATTGTGCGGTTGTAATAAGTTTAGGTAAACTCTAATAGCCTGTCTTTTTTAGCATTTATTAGGCAAAATAGTAAAAGATAAACTAAAACTTATAATTGTGAGGAGTTTAACCTGCGAGTTTTTATATTCGATCACCCGCTTATCCACACTGACTTGACCAAACTCCGGGATAAATCAACAAGTAGTGCGGAATTTCGTCAGACGGCAAAAAAGATATCCACCTTAATGGGCGTAGAATTGCTTTCTAATGTTCAGATTGTTTCACATTCAGTTAGTACGCCCCTATCAAGTTATGTCGGAAAAAGAATAGCTTCACCCGCGCCAGTATTCGTTTCAATACTCAGAGCAGGTTCAATTATGGTTGAGGGGTTATTGGACCTTTGCCCTGAGGCATCAGTCGGTCACATAGGGCTCTATCGGGATTATGAGACACTTGAACCGAAAGAATATCTAAACAGTGTGGATGGCAATCTTTCTGGCAAACAGGTTGTTCTTTGTGATCCAATGCTAGCTACCGGCGGGAGCGCTATTTACGCTATCAATTTGTTAAAGAGCGCAGGTGCTAAAAATATTCGTTTTGCATGCATCCTTGCTGCCGAATATGGAATTAAACAACTGAATGAACTCCATCCAGATGTGTCAATATTTGCCGCGGCAACTGATGAACACCTGGATGATCACGGCTATATAGTTCCGGGACTTGGTGATGCTGGGGACAGGATATTCGATACCATACGTAAACATTAAAATGATCTTGGCTGTTAAATAAAAATATTTAGATACTCTGTAATTTGTCCTAATGCTGATTAATTATTATCAAGCTGTCTAACCGGGTAAGTTGACACTGTAGTTAAATCTCTTTTAGCCATCGCGACGGAATTTGATTTCAAATTAACCCTAATACAGTATTAACTGATTGTTAACATGCTTAGGCCATATCCTTCAAAGATGGTCTATCACCACAGGCCATCACCAGACGCTAGAATGGTGTCTGTTCGCGAAGAAATCGTCGCCTGAGGTCACTCGGGCGACTTTTTTCTGTCCTATATTGCCTTATGTTTTTCATTTTGTGTTTGCAGTTACCTATTCCTAAAACGATAATTTTAGGTACCGAACCATTCACGGAATGACACATAACTCATGCCTCATAAGCCAGTAAATATTATCGAAATGTCGCCAGCATGCGGTGCAATCATTGAAGACTTGGATTTGTCAAAGGATTTAACCAACCAACAGTTTGACGAAATTTATAACGCTGTGGTTGATCGGGTTGTTCTGGTTTTTCGCAATCAGACAATGACACCCGAACAACACATAGCATTCGCCCGACGGTTCGGGAAACCGCAAGCCGCCGCCGCCTCAGGATTTGAGAAAAATAAAGATTATCCGGAGATAGATAATTTAGATTATGATGCTGAACACCCGCCACATGTTACAAGGGACCTATGGCACACCGATTTTGCGGGTAGAGAGCGCCCGACCTGGGGTACCGTGATTTTTGCTCGCGAAATCCCTCCAAAGGGTGGTGACACGATTTGGGTTAACAGTGTTGCAGCTTACGAAGGTCTTTCCAACCGAATGAAGGTGCACATTGAAGGTCTTTGGGCTTATCACGACTCCTACAAACCTTATGGTGAACATATTCGCCCTGAGATGTGGGTGGATCAAGGTAAATCACTCGGCAAGCTTAATTCGGAGCGTTCTAACTATCGGCCAGCCCTACATCCAGTTGTTCGGACGCACCCGGATACTGGTAAAAAGGGTTTATTCGTAAATGAATCAATGACGTCATTAATTAAAGGTATTGACCGCCGAGAAAGCGAATATTTACTGCGATATCTTTTTGATCACCTGCGTACCCCGGAATTCCAATATCGCCATAAATGGCAAACTAATGATCTCGCTATCTGGGATAACCGTACCTCTTTGCACTATGCTCTTTTTGACTATACTGATCACCGCCTAATGCATCGGGTTGTAATTGAGGGTGAAATTCCGAACGCAGGTACCGCAAGTCCGGTAATTTAAGTTCCGGCTCTCACCGGCATCCCTCTTTTGATTTTTTTCACGACTTGGCTTGCAGAAAGTTAGTACCCTAACTTAGAACCGATCAATGGTTGTAGAAAATTATAATAAATATTGCGATTAACATTGAAGTCTGTTTTTTGAGGTTAATATAGAGGTAGTAATTAGAAAGGAGTTAATGATGCCAA
>JAPYRO010000118.1 GCA_029941095.1 Dehalococcoidia bacterium | reverse complement strand
GCCCATGGAACCAGTTTAGACAATTTAGTACGTAACCCAACTTTAGCCGACTTAATTGGAGGAATTCAAGCAGTAACCCTTGGGGACGATGAAGCCAAAAGAAGGCGCACTCAAAAAACTGTCTTAGAAAGAAAGTCTGCTCCAACTTTCAATGTTGTTGTAGAGTTAAATAATAGATCGCAAGTATCGGTACATTCAAATGTTTCAAAAACAGTCGATATGATGCTAAGAGGCGCAGTCATCAAACCTCAGGTTCGTTTAGTAAATAAAAAAGGGGAAATAGAACACATAGATGATGCTCAATCTGATTTATTAAAAGAAGCTTACCAATCTGATCTTGAGGAGCAATTTGATGAGTCATTTGAATCAGAAAACAAAAGATCTGCCATTTCTGTATTTCCGTACGGAATAGTAAAGGCAAAACTAGAGGACTCTATGAATGATCAAAAAATACCTTTTATCGTTGCTAATGACTTATCTAAAACAGACGTGGTCCTTACGACTAAGCAAATGTACAAGAGGCGTTCTGATTTTATCAAATCTGCTGAATCAAACGGAATACCAGTTATTGTGCTCAGGAGAAATACACCAAATCAAATTGACGATGCACTTAGAACTTTAGTGGATAAAAGCGTTACAGAAGATGTTATTGGAACTATATTAGAGACCACTTCTCAAAGTTTGTTAGCTCTAATATCAGGAGAAGTAAACGAGATTGAATTAAGCCCACAAAATTCCTATGTCAGAAAATTACAACATCAACTAGCTGAAAAAGAGCATCTTTATTCCTTTTCTTCTGGACGTGAACCCAATAGGAGAGTTAAGATTTTCCGTCAATCAATAAAGCAAGACAATAGATAGGGTTTGATATGTTCATAACTTTTGAGGGAGGAGAGGGAGCCGGCAAATCATCTCAGGTAAATCTATTGGGGGAATCTATAAAAAAGAAAGGGTACGATGTCAAATTACTTCATGAGCCAGGTGGAACTCCTTTAGGGGAAATGGTCTACTCTTGGATAAGTGATCCGGATAGCAGGGTATTAAAGAGACTATATAGCCGCTGGTCCTCCTCCGAAGAAGCAACTGATTTAGACGGGCTTGCAGAACTTTTCCTTTTTGAATCTGCAAGAGCTCAGTTAGTCAATCAAGTAATAAAGCCTTCATTAGAACAAGGGCTTGTAGTAATCTGTGATAGATTTTCAGACTCAACTCTAGCTTACCAAGGGTACGGAAGAGGGCTCGAAATAGACCAGGTACAGAAGATCAATGATATAGCTACTGGTGGGTTAAAACCTAATTTAACCATACTATTAGATGTTCCCCCTACAATTGGCCTGAAAAGAACTCGGGGCAAAAATCATAGGATGGAAAATGAAGGTTTATTATTTCACGATAAAGTTCGCCAGGGATACCGTACGATTTCTTCAGAAGAGCCAGAAAGATTCTTTGTCTTAGATGGGACGAAAAATATGAATTACATCCAGTCAGCAATATGGGAAAGAGTGTCAATGGACCTGAATTAGTTTATATATTATTATTTTTCACCATAAATAACGATAAGGAGAAACTATCTTATGCCGAGTTTGTTCGATCCAGTTCAATTTCGATCGATAAGGTTGCGTAATCGAATTGGTGTATCCCCGATGTGCCAATATTCCGCAAAAAACGATGGCTCAGCAACTAACTGGCATCTTGTACATTTGGGATCCCGCGCGGTAGGAGGAGCAGGACTAATCATGACCGAGATGACCTCTGTCGAAAGTAAAGGTCGTTTAAGTCATAAAGATCTCGGAATATACGATGATAAACACATAGAGCCCTTAAAACAGATCGTCGACTTTGTACACGCTCAAGGAGCCTCTATTGGAATGCAGTTAGGCCACTCGGGTAGGAAAGCGTGGACATCCTCAAAAGGAGATGATTCGTTGGAAAGGTTAGTTGCACCAAGTGCTGTAAATTTTGACGACGGATGGAAAACACCGGAACCTCTAACCGAAACCGAGATATCAGACATAGTCGAGAAATATGTCCAAGCCGCTATTCGTGCCGATAAAGCTGGGTTTGATGGTCTAGAAATCCACGCTGCTCACGGGTATTTAGTCCACCAATTCTTATCACCGCTATCGAACTCTCGAACTGACTCTTTTGGGGGTGGATTCGAAAACAGAATCCGTTTTTTAGAAGCAATTGTGTCGGAAATAAGACGTGTCCAGCCCAAAGAAAAATTCTTAGCAGTTCGTATATCTTGCACGGATTGGATTGATGGTGGTTGGAATTTGGAAGAATCGATTAAATTGGCCAAAAAATTAAGTACTTTAGGAGTTGACTTCATGGACTGTTCTTCTGGGGGGTTATCGCCTCGACAGAACATTCCAGTCAGCCCAGGCTATCAAGTGCCTTTTTCTGAAGCAATAAAGAGCCAAGCTAATATCAGTACTGCGGCTGTTGGGATGATAACTACATCAACTTTCGCCGATCAAATAATAAAAGAAAACAAAGCAGATATTGTGTTCCTGGGGAGAGAATCTCTTAGAAATCCTCAGTTTGCTTTAACAGCATCAAACGATCTAGATCATCTGATTGAATACTGGCCGGACCAGTATAGATTAGCAAGGCCATAATTATTTTATGAATTGGGAATATGCTTAGTTAAACTGTAGAAGAAAATTCAGTCAGGGGTAAATTTTGGAACATTTAAATCAAATATTAATGCCTTTCATAAAAGTGATTCACGTAATATCAGGAGTTTTCTGGGTAGGTACAATAGCCTTTCTAACCGTAGTTCTAGAGCCTCATTACCGAAAACAAGGTAGAAACATATTAAGAAATCAGATGACATCCATTTTACCTGTAATGGGCCCTTTCTTATTGATAGCAACTTTACTGAGTATAATATCTGGCGCTGTCATGATTTCTATACTAGGTTATTCTTGGTTAACAACCTTAAACGGGCAAATTATTATTATTGGTGCTGTTGCCGCGATTGTGGCTTTTATTGTTGGCGATATTTGGGTGAGAATAGAACGGAATAAACTACGCGATTATGGAGGATATCTCGCCACACAAACTTTAGAAGGTAACCCTCCTGGAGTCGAAGACTCGAACAAAGTAAAGCGTTTAGAAGATCGCCTTTGGTTTCTAGGAAGACTGAATTTCGCTATATTATTAGTTGCACTAACGTCTATGACCATAGCACAGTATTTATAATTGCCGGAGGGATGATGGAATCGATAAATAAAACAATTGTTGTAGAAAATCAAATTGAAATCGAAGGACAGCCACCTTTTGTCTGGAATATCTTTAGAGATTTAGAAAATTGGCCAGTTTGGAATTCGATTTGCGAGGAAGCTATTTGGTTGGATGGACCCTCGTGGGTGCAAGGTTCCAAATTTAAAACGTCGATAGCAATTGGTAATAAATTAGTAGATCAAGAAGTAAAGCTACTTAATTCAGATATTCCTTGGATAATAGAGTGGGTAAGTGTTAATAGTGAATTTGAGGAAAAACGTAAGTTTGAATTAGATTGGCGAGGCAAAATAACAATAGTACTAGATACAATCACTTTAGAATTTAAATCTTATCCAGTAAACACTGAAGAACTAGCCGTTAAGTACACAGAAATGTCCGATAGATGGCTATCAGACTTAAAAGAAGAGGTCAAGAAAAACGGTGATAAACTATGGAATCTCAGTGCAGCCGAGCGCCCAAGAAAATAACTTCCGATTATAGGGTTACTTGACATAGGCCGCCACCACGGTGATGTTGTCATCAGCAGAGTTCTGGTTTGCAATAGAAATCAATTGCTCACACAACATATAAGGGCTATCGTGATTGTTAATTATTGTTTGTTCTATTTGAGAATCATCCAAAGAGGTGGTTAAACCATCTGTGCACACAATAACTCTATGGCCTTTTCTAACATCTGCATGTGTTATGTGGGGTTTTACATCCAATTTTAATCCTAAAGCTTGGGTCATTACCCGCCCCCAAGTTTCCTCTAATCCAAAAATATCAAACCTTCTTTCCGATAGTTCATTTAAGTATGAATCTTGGGTAAAGATTCTTTTTAGCCGACCAGAAT
>JAPYRO010000117.1 GCA_029941095.1 Dehalococcoidia bacterium | reverse complement strand
GGTATGACCTTCGGATAGCTCGAGCCGCGCTAATCGGACATTTTAAGGTTCGGGATTTGCAGCCATATGGGTGTGAAGGCATGCATTTGGCAACTATCGCTGCAGGATCTATAGTTTTGTATTTGCAGGAAACTCAAGGAACATTTATCACCCAAGTTCGTTCTTTAAGCACTGTGTCTTTGGAAAATACAATGATACTGGACTCGCAAACTGTAAAGACACTTGAGTTATTTCAAGGAATTGGCACTAATGACCGAACGGGATCTCTTTTTGAATTATTGGACCAAACGAAAACAGCGATGGGATTACGTCTATTAAGAGATTGGTTGGGTCATCCTTTGCTGGATATTCGTGAAATAAGAGGGAGAAACCGATTAGTTGAATGGTTTTTAGACTCCGGAATAAAGCGAACGAAAATAAGACTAGAGCTTGATAAAATTGCCGATCTAGAGCGATTGATAAATCGAGTGGTAGCGAATTTTGCAAATCCTAGGGATTTACTAGCGATACGGAAGAGTTTGTTATCTGTTGGTGAATTATCAACTATTCTTGCACAGGACAGCGACAATAAACCATATTTAGATGAATTATCTGTAGGTTCAATTATTGCATATGAAGAACTAATTCAGACATTAGACGATGCAATGGTGGATGATCCTCCCATGAAAATCGGTGATGGGAAACTCATTAAACCTGGCTTTTCTACTGAACTTGACCGTGCACGAAACCTTGCTGAAGAGAGTATTCAATCTATACTGAAAATAGAAGAACAAGAGAAAGATCGAACTAAAATTAATAGTTTGAAGGTAGGCCATTCAAGGGTTTTTGGATATTTTATAGAGGTAACAAAATCTAATCTTTCGAAAGTGCCAGAAAATTATATCAGGAAGCAAACTATAGCTAACGGAGAACGATATTTTATTCCGCTTCTAAAAGAAATAGAAGATCAACTTAATGGAGCAAGAGAAGAAATTGACAGACTAGAAACCCAATTGTTTTCAGATTTGACGGAAACGGTTTCAGGCTACTCTGCCCAGATACTCAACACAAGCAGTGCAATTGGCAAATTAGATGTGATAGCAAATTTTGCAGAAATTTCTTCTGTGAATAATTACCGTCTCCCTGTTTTTGTTGATGAGAGTACTCTTCAGATCTCTGGAGGTAGGCATCCGGTTGTTGAAAAGTTTACCCCCTCGTCTTTTGTACCGAATAATACTTCGTTATCGGAAAAAATACCTATAAGCGTAGTCACTGGTCCTAATATGTCGGGAAAATCGACCTACCTGCGGCAGGTTGCGATTATCGCTATTATGGCGCAAATTGGTTCCTTTGTTCCGGTAGATTCATTAACGATGGGTGTTGTTGATCGAGTATTTACTAGAGCAGGACTCCAAGATGATATATCAAGAGGCCGATCTACATTTATGGTAGAGATGATCGAAACAGCATATATTTTGCACCATGCTACTCCTAACTCATTGATTATAATTGATGAAATTGGTAGGGGGACTAGTACCTATGATGGATTGTCGATAGCCTGGGCAGTTTTAGAACATATACATGACTCGGAAGAACTGCACTCAAGAACTTTGTTTGCTACTCACTATCACGAATTAATACCTATCGTCGATTCAATGGATAGGGCGAACAACTTACATGTTTCTGTGTCAGAAGAGGATGGGAAAATTATATTCCTTCATACTATCTTGGAAGGAGGTATTAGTAGATCGTATGGTTTACATGTTGCCGAAATCGCAGGCATACCAAACAATATTGTTGAAAGAGGGCGGGAGTTATTAAGAATTTTGGAAGGGAGCAAAGTTCTAGAGGATCTTGAATTACCGTCGTATCAACCCTCTTTATTTAAATTAGAGAAAGATCTATCTTCAGCACAACGTGAAGCATTGACGGCAATTTCAGATATTGTTACGGAAGAAATGACTCCTTTACAAGCTCTAAATTTCCTAAATGAAATTAAATTATCTATGGGTGATACTGAGTAGTGTCTTTTATATCAGAATTCTTGAGAAAGAAATCGTACAAATTGCTGGACAAAAATTAAAGGAATTGATGCAGTGTCTATAAAAATATTAGATCAATCAGTGGCAACTTCAATAGCCGCAGGGGAAGTTATCGAACGCCCCGTATCTGTTGTAAAAGAGCTTATTGAAAATTCCTTGGATGCGAATTCTACGATGTTAGAAATAGAAATAGATAAGGGTGGGTTTAACCTTATACGAGTTACTGATGATGGAAATGGTATAGCAAATAATGAATTGGAGTTGGTTTAACAAGACATGCAACATCAAAAATTGAGTCCGTAGAAGACCTAGAATCTATCAATAGTTTTGGCTTTCGTGGTGAAGCTCTTGCTTCGATCAGTTCTATCTCTAACGTTATTTTAGTTTCTAGAGAACCGAACCAGGCCAGAGCAAGCTATATTGTCGCTCATAATGGGACGTTAATAGAATCCGGCTACCAGTCTTCCAAAATAGGTACATCTTTATCAGTTGAAAACCTATTTGAAAATGTCCCAGCTAGATTATCATTTATGAAATCAACGGCGTCTGAGGCACGTCGATGCAGGAATTTGGTGGGACAGTACGCCATCGCCCATCCCGAAGTATCCTTTAAACTATTCCAAGATGAGAAGATGGTTTTATCTACTTCTGGGGACGGAAGAGCTCAAGATGTAATAGCTTCTATTTGGGGTACAGATATAGCAGAACAAATGTTGGAAATAAATCCATCCACGTTGGGAAGTGTAACCTTACGTGGATTGGTCTCCCCCCCTAATTTGAATCGTGGACGGAAAGATGCACAGATTTTATTTGTCAACGACAGGCTAATCGAAAACCAGATGATTTCTTTTGCCATTGCTGATTGTTATAGAGATTTCATGTTAAAAGGCCGTTACCCATTCATATTTTTGTTTATCACAGTACAACCAAGTGAAATTGATGTTAACGTACATCCAACTAAGGCTCAGGTTCGGTTTAAAAAAGAGCAAGAAATATTTTCGATAGTACAGAAGACAATAAATAATATTTTGTCGTCCCCTGATGTGCGTGATTATGCGAAAAACTCTAAACCGGATTACCCAATAAATTCTGAAGAGCTAACACCTGAACAGCCGCGATTATTACAGGGCCGTGAGCTTGGTTCGTTTTCCCCTGAGAATAATGTGGAGAAAGATACGATTTCTATGAGACGGTTTCAATCCATTGGCCAAATGGATGCAACATATATTGTGGCAAAAGGAGATGATGGGATATATATATTCGATCAGCATGCTACTCATGAGAGAATCGTTTTCGAGAACATTCTCGCATCACGGGATCAAGGAGAGCTTTCAGTTCAAGGTCTACTGAATCCTCTCCATATTAATTTGAATATGTTTCAGCTCGAAACCTTGAACAAACACCGAGAACTTCTTATTAATTATGGATTTAATTGGGATAATTTCGGTGATTCTACAATAGTATTAAGAGGAATACCTTCTGATTTGGTTGAGTCAGAAGTGAGTAATGCGTTTATGGAAATTCTGAGTATTCTTCCAGAGGAACCAGACCAAGATATGATAACGGAATCGCAAACAGAGTTGTTTGTGGATCATCAAGAGAGAAAAATTGTAGCTTCTCTTGCTTGCCATGGAAGTATAAGAGCTGGGCAACGACTATTAGTATCAGAAATGGATGCTCTATTAGATCAGTTTGAGCTGGCTAACTATCCGAAAGTCTGCCCCCATGGCAGGCCTACAAGTATGTATTTAAGTACGTTAGAACTTGATAGAAAATTTGGTCGCGCATGAGGTCAGTTCTTTATGAGGTAAGAGAGTCACTGTTTTCCGGAGCACACTTATTGTTCTGAATTTGCTGACCTGGTTAGCCCATTAAGAATATCTGCAATAAACTGATTCCTTGCTTCAGTAAGTTCCTTTTCTTGTTCTTCGTTAGGTTGGAATGTGTCAATTTCTGTATTTTCGAGGTAGCCTTTTTCCTCAAGGATCCATTCCGTGACTTTTTGACGGTCAAGTAAAGTCCAGGTAGTCGCTGCCAGATCCATTGTTATTTCAGCAAGCCTGTCTAAAGCAGGGTCATCAAAATATTGTTGCCAATTACCAACAATTC
>JAPYRO010000116.1 GCA_029941095.1 Dehalococcoidia bacterium | reverse complement strand
CTCTTGTATCTAGTGCCGTTTGCCCCCATCCAAATGGAAATAATAGCAAAAGTGAAGGCTTCCTATAGAGTAATAGCATACCGAAGGTTTATGGTACGGGTAGCAGAGGCAATAGCTAAAATCGATGGAGCATCCGCTCTGGTAACTGGAGAGAGTGTCGGTCAAGTAGCAAGCCAAACAATTGAAAATATAGCGACCATAGCCTCAGTTGCAACAATGCCGATTCTCCGACCACTTATCACAGCTAATAAACCAGAGATCATTGATCAAGCAAAACTTATTGGCACTTACGAGGTCTCTATTCAGCCAGATCAAGACTGCTGCTCATTATTTATACCACCCAACCCTGCAACAAAATCAACAGTTCAAAAAGCAGAACAGTATGAAATAGACCTGGATGTTAAAGATTTAGTAAATAAGACTATCGAAAATCTTGAGATTATTGAATTTTGACGGATTATGATATTTATATTCAAGTTTTCCCAAGAATTTTTGCGAATTTGGACCTTAGACCCCTATTTCGAATGAATTATAAAGCGTACACTCTTACTAAAAGGGGGGTGAGTCAATCATGACAGTGGAATATCCGGGGACAGGATACACCGTTTCAATTCGACTTTCTTATGATAACGGCAGGCGAAAACTCGCAAATATAACTACTAATATCGCAGATGCTGAAGGAGATATCACTTCAGTGGAGTTAGTCAGAACGCATAAAGGGAGAATAACTAGGGATATCACCTTGAACGCCTATAATGAAGAGCATGCGATAGTTCTAACCAAGAGGCTTAAGAAATTAAAAGGAGTCCGCGTTGTAGCCGTATCTGACCCGAATTTCGCAGTCCATCTAGGAGGGAAGATAGCCCTTAGAAGTAGAACTCCTGTAAAAAACCATAGAGATCTAGCACAAGTATATACCCCCGGTGTCGGTAGAGTTTCTTCTTATATTGCCAAAAACAAAGAGTCCGTCTGGGTTCTAACGTCCAAAGCAAATACCGTTGCAGTAGTATCAGACGGGACAGCTGTTCTAGGACTAGGCGATATAGGCCCTGAAGCCGCAATGCCGGTTATGGAAGGGAAGGCAATCCTTTTTAAAGAGCTAGGTCAAGTGGATGCTTGGCCCATTTGCCTTGACACAAAAGACCCAGACGAGATAGTTAATACTGTTAAACATATAGCACCTGGTTTCGGTGGAATAAATTTGGAAGACATTTCTGCACCCAGATGTTTCTATATCGAAGATAGATTGAAGGAAGAGTTAGACATACCAGTATTCCACGATGACCAGCATGGAACTGCTGTCGTTGTCCTAGCTGCCCTAATTAACGCGCTTAAAGTCACTAATAGAGATATTAGCTCTATCAAAGCCATCCAAACGGGTGCAGGAGCCAGCGGGGTTGCAACAGCAAAAATGCTAATATCAGCAGGACTTAAAGATATAACAATTTTTGATAGAAAAGGGGCAATTCACAAGGATAGGGGAGATATTCAGGATAATGACGCCAAGTTATGGATAGCTGAGAATACAAATCCTGGAAATATCGTTGGGTCACCGAGAGACGCTTTAGACGGGGCCGATTTATTCCTAGGATTGTCGGGTCCGGGTGCCGTAGATGCAGAAGATTTAGAAAAAATGAATTCGGATGGGATAGTTTTTGCTCTAGCAAATCCTGATCCTGAAGTGTCTCCAGAAGAAGCACACAAATATGTGAGAATCGTTGCAACCGGCCGCTCTGATTATCCTAATCAAATCAATAATGCTTTGTGCTTCCCAGGTTTATTCAGGGGAGTTTTAGACGTTAGGGCAACAACCATAAATGAGGAAATGAAGTTGGCTGCAGCACAAGCTTTAGCCAACACTGTACCAAGTAAAGATTTAAGTGACGAATATATAATACCTAGCATTTTTAACAACAAAGTTGCCGTTAATGTAGCAAAAGCGGTTTCCGATGCAGCTCTAAAAACCGGCGTCGCTAGGCGATCTAGAAGCCACAGTGGAGAACATTTTCCTAACCTGTCAAAAATAAAAATATAAGGGTTGGTTTCCTAGTATATTTAAATCCCAAGTGCTTCTTTAAGTTCTATGTTGGACGGCTCTACCAATACTTTGCCATTAGGTAATACAATGGTTGGAACTGACTGCAGACCTTTATTAAGATGCCTCACAATATCCGCTGAATCAGGATTCTTTTCAATATCTATCCACGAATATTCAATATTATTATCGTTAAGAAATCTTTTTGACCTAACACAATCTGGGCACCACGAAGTGCCGTATACGGTAAGCTGTTTATTCATCTCCAATTTTAAATCTCCTATTTATTATAGTTTTCTATTAATATCATTACTAGAATGGAAGTTCGGTCCCCTTACTCTCTATTAGCGCTCTATCGAAAATAAGTTTTGCTAGTGAAATATCCCAAAGCCCAATACCTTGTGATTCAAATAAAGTGTTAACGATCTTACCACCTCTAGCATTTGGCTCATCAACTATGTCGCATAGCTGAATCATGTTGTTTGCATCAATTACTCCATCAGCCCACGCTGCAACGAGATCTCCACATTCTTTCTTTGCCTGCGCACGGTCATCCACAACTATGATATTGCTCCTCTGTACTACTTCAATATCAATCTCAGACTTAACTATAGAATTAGACCCAATAGCGTTAACGTGACCTCCTGGGTCCAACCAAGAGCCTTTTAGTACCGGGTGCTCTGAGCGAGTAGCTGTGGTAACTATATCGCAAGCCGCGACTTGTTCGGCCGAATCACCAGTTTCTATAGAAACATCGGGGAATAATTCACTCAGTTTCATAATAAAATTTTGTCTTTTATCTGGATCACGACTAGTAACTAAAACTTTCTTAATATCGAATTGCTCACAAACAGCTTGAACTTGCGTGTACGCTTGAAACCCTGCTCCAAAAACACCCATCGTTGACGATTTTGGATTTGCCATATATTTGGATGCTACTGCGCTAGCAGCTCCAGTTCTGAGCGCTCCTAAAAAACCAGCTTCTATAACGGCAGCCATCTTTTTGCTTTCAGTATCGTAAATAACAACGTGAACCGATCCACCGGTATAATAAGCAGTTTTAAAGCCAATGATATTTTGATCGTCGTCACCGGCTATCAGCAAGTGGATACTATCGTTTTGTGTTAGAACTCTGTGTCTCGGCTCATTTACGGCGTTTGAGTTTTTTTGGCTAATGAGGCCATTTTCAACCACTTGTATCGCATCTGACATGGAAACGAGAGTTTTTACTTCTTCTTCTTTTATGTAAATAGTCAATTTAACTCCTTAACTGCATTAGCAATCTTATACATGAATACCAACTCTAGCAAGAAAATAAATTGACACTACTAATCTTGACTAAGAGAATGGTGGTTATAACATCCAATTTAATATTGAATATCTTTAAGAGGTTAGAAAATATGCGCAAAGCGAAAACCATCTCGGATCTCAAAACCCAGGGCTACAAATCCATTAGTGTAAAAGAAGAGATGCGTAATAATTTAATTGAAAAAATAAGAAACAAAGAACCCCTTTTTGCTGGAATTATTGGTTATGAAGAAACGGTGATCCCCCAAATCCAAAACGCTGTATTATCCGGGCAAGATATAGTTCTTCTGGGAGAACGTGGACAAGCAAAAAGTAGACTTATTCGTGCGCTAGTAGAGTTATTGGACGAAGAAATACCTTTTATTAAGGGCTGTGAAATAAATGATGATCCTTTCAATCCAACTTGTTCCGCATGTAAAGATTTAGTAAAAAAACACAAAGGATTAACTCCCATAGCATGGATGAGTAGAAAAGAAAGGTATGCAGAAAAATTAGCGACTCCAGATATAACCGTTGCAGATTTAATTGGTGAGGTAGACCCAATAAAAGTTGCAGAGGGACGCTACCTTTCCGATGATTACACCATTCACTATGGGCTAATACCGAGATCTAACAGGGGTATTTTCTGTATTAATGAATTACCGGACCTTTCTGAAAGAATTCAAGTAGGCATGTTTAATATTCTTGAAGAGAGAGACGTTCAAATTAAGGGGTATAAAGTAAGTTTACCTTTAGATTTATGTCTGATTGCTAGTGCGAACCCGGAAGACTATACGAATAGAGGGAGAATTATAACCCCTCTTAAGGAC
>JAPYRO010000115.1 GCA_029941095.1 Dehalococcoidia bacterium | reverse complement strand
TGCATATACTGCAAAAGGGCTTCTTAATTCAGCTATAAAAGACAACGATCCAGTGGTTATCTGCGACCACAAAAAACTTCTTAATTTGGAGTCTTATGTGCCTGAAACTGAATATCAGATTCCTATTGGAAAATCACGTGTTTTGCGCTCAGGCGATGACTTAACCTTAGTGGGAATATCGTATATGACTAATGTTTGTTTGGAGGCTGCAGAAATTTTACAGACATTTGGTATTAGTGTAGAGGTTATAGACTTGCTTAGCTTGTCTCCAATTGACAATGATTCTATATTGAAATCTGTATCAAAAACAGGAGCACTTGTGGTAGTTGATGAGGATAACCCAAGGTGTGGTATGGCATCTGACATAATAGCGTCTGTTGTAGAAACAGGATTTCACTTGTTACGTAGATCACCTAAAATGGTTACTGCACCTCATGCTCCTGTTCCATACAGTTCTTCTTTAGAAGACCTGTATGTACCAAATGCTGCCAGGGTGGTATCCACCGTAAAAGAAATGTTTGAGAATTAGAAAGTTTACTGAAATAGTTTATGTATAATTATACGTTGTTCGCCCATGATGGCTAAAATTTTATTATTGATAGAGGTGGTATATGGATTTAGGTATAGAGGGTAAAGTTGCTCTAGTAACTGGAGGTAGTCGAGGGTTGGGAAAACAGACCGCTATAAGTTTAGCTAGAGAGAATGCACATGTAGTTATATGTGCACGAACGGAAAGTACTTTGAACGAAACGGTTGAAGAGATAAAAAAAACCGGGGGCCATATTTCTGGATTTGTTGCAGATATATCGAACGGGGATGAGTGCCGCAAACTATATGAAAATGTTGTAAACGAAAATGGAGATATAGATATATTGGTTAATAATGCCGGAGGTAGCGTTCGAGGAGATATTGTTTCAACAACTGATGAGCAGTGGGCCAACTTATTGAATCTAAATTTGATGTCAGCGATAGAGTTGTCTCGCCTTGTGATACCGCAAATGAAAGAGAAAAACTGGGGCAGAATAATAAACGTGGCATCAATTTGGGGCAGAGAATATGGAGGAGGAGCTGCATACATGACTACTAAAGCGGCTCTTATCGCACTCACGAAAAACACAGCGTTAGACTATGTAAAGTACGGTATTTTGGTTAATTGTGTTGCTCCTGGTTCTATAGAATTCCCGGGTGGCAGCTGGGATAGATTTCAAAATCAACAACCCAAGGATGTGGTGGAGTCATTTATAACTCAAAATTTGCCAATGGGAAAATTCGGTTGGCCTGAACCTGTAGGAGATCTCATAACATTTTTATCTTCAGATAATCTTGGCATTTTAACTGGAGCTTGTATTAATATTGACGGTGGCCAGTCCAAATCTCTTATATAGATCTTGAAAAATCTAGCGTTGTTTTCCAATAAAGTTTATTAAAAAGACAGAGGTGCTCGTTTAGATGGTGTTAACGGATAGTGGGTTACTCAAACCACAGCTTAGGAACATAATCTCTTCAAGAATGATCATCTTTGTTGCATTCTTTGATTTATTTATCCAATTTCCGATTGTCGCCCCATACGCGCGAGATCTAGGGGCTTCAGCTTCTTATGTTGGTGTCATAATGGCTGCTTATTCAGCAACTAATCTTATTGGAAATATAGTTACCGGGAGGTTAGTAGATTTCTTAGGACGACAAACACCAATTGTTATAGGAGCCTTTATCACTTCTATTGCTCTACTTGGATACGCAGCTTCAAGTACCCCTCTTATTTTATTAATCTCTAGAGTTGTCCATGGGTTTGCTTCGTCTAGTCTAACTCCTGGATCTTTTGCGATGTTAGGTGATAGTAGTCCTGCTAATCGAAGAGCGAGTGTAATGGGACGAAGTGGAGCATTCGTAGCGGTGGCAGCTGTATTAGGTCCCCCATTAGCAGGTATTGGAAAGGATTATTTTGGGACTGATTTTGTTTTTGTAGCTGGATCAATACTAATGGCAGTGGCTGGCCTTATTTTTTGGATATTATCTGTAGAAACAATTAATTCTGATAGGAGAAGCGATTCGCTTGATTTCAGAAAATTTTTTAGTAATGCAGGCTCTTCAAAAATATTGAATAGAGGATTAATTCTGGCTTGTGTCTCTGTCCTTGCGTTCACCATAGGACTAGGAGGTCTGGTTACCCAGCTACCTCTGGCCCTTGCATCATTAGATCTTTCTTCGTCAGTTTCTGGGTCTGTGTTTATGGTTTATGCTCTTGCTGCTATGGTCATGATGGTTACACCTATTCGTAGTCTAAGCGATCGTTATAACAGAACCCTTTTTCTTAATATAGGCCTGATCACTATGAGTACAGGCATAGCGACCATAGGATTGTATCCCGGGATATGGGGAGCTTTTCTAGGTATGACTATTTATGGCGTAGGGTTTGGTATTCTTTTTCCCGCAGCCACGGCCTTGGTTGTTGATTCAACATTGATAGAAAGCAGAGGCTTTGGTTTTGGAATATTCTACGGTGTATACTCTGCGGGTGTTGTTATAGGTTCTCTAATGAGCGGAATTTTAACTGATACATACGGCGATAGTTCTGGTATCCCATTCATACTTTCAGCTGGGGTTGTTCTAGCTGTTTCGATACCTAGTTTTCTAAGTGGATTTAGGATAAGAACTTAACCACCCCAAGGTGTTATAGTTTCCTTGAGCAATTTATACCCATCTAGGAAACCTGGGCGATTTCCACTATATATGCGGTCAAACGTTTCTATAGCGTTATCTAACCAATCTTTTAGAGCTGAATTATCTGGATTAGCATCCATGTAAGCGTCTCGTATTAAAACAAAGTGGATACGCGGATCGTACGGCTGTTTTGTTCCCCCTACCCATTCATCTCCATTGAGGAGGCGGAGTAGCATGGCATCAGCTGACCCCAATGTTTGTTCATGAATGGGAGGTCCATCAATTCGGTACATTACGGATGTCATGTCTCGGCCATTTCCAGTAATGTAACCCATTTCAGACCACATTTTCTGAGTGTCGATATCGCTACCTATTTGTTTTGCTACGATGCCAGAAAAAGCTCTCAAAGGATCTGAAATATCTGCCAGTAGATCGGTAAGACGATCTCCGTCTAGATCGGTCGCCAAAACAATGGTATCCCTCTTCTCTATAAGGTCCCATATTAAGAGTCCATAATTTGTATCTGCGATATGCTGTTCAATTCTCCCACTCCAATTTTCCATACCATCCTTAAAATCATCGGGAAGTAGGGCGATAATTTTGTCTATTCGATCTTTATGCTCTTCATAAGGATCTACTGCATATTTTCGGCCAATTTCAAATTTTGTGCCTCTAACTAACCAGGAATGCAGGCCTGCGTTAATCCCGTCCTCCATTGCTTGGGTAGGTTTCATAGCAACTCTCCCTAGACGGCCAGTATCATTGACCATTTTTAAGAATAGTCGATTTGCGTAAGCCATTTGAATACCAGGTGTGTTCATTTCAGAATGTATTATTCCTAGATCATCTATTTCAAATTTAGCTTTATCTTGAGAATAAGGTAAACAAGGCATTGAGCGGACCACTGTTATCGGTCCATATGGTCTCACGTTACAATACACACCAGCTTGTGTTCGTAGGGGAGCGGTTCCAGATTTTCCGGAAACCACTACTTTATTTCCGTTGCCATCATTGACATAGGCATCTCCTGCCGTAGACCATTTGATGGACGTGCAAGGCATGTTGCCAAACCAGCCTAAAGGAGCCAAATTAGTGTCGTGCCTGTACTGGGCCCACATCGGGATCGCATAAAAAGGAAGCCCTAAAACATCTATCGCTGCCAAAGTTCCCAAAAGAGCATAAGCATCGGTTAAAGAATGAGCTACAGGTTTTATGTTCCCAGCATGGTTCCCACCTTTCCACACAACTGCATCTGGATAACCGTCAGGTTTGATGTCAGCTGTTTCAAATAGGGTTGATAATGTGTTGAGCAGATCGCCACCTTGGCTTTCAGTTTCCGCGATGGACAATAGATCGAGCATTTAAATTCCTCCAGTTTGGTTTCAATTACATTGATGATAACAAATCACTTGCACGGTTTCACTTACATCGCTACCTTGTTATAGAACTGATAGAGCCCTATTTCTATGATTCGAATGGGAAGATCAGAGTGGTCG
>JAPYRO010000114.1 GCA_029941095.1 Dehalococcoidia bacterium | reverse complement strand
CTACACTTTGGGTGTTTTAGGCGGTTCTGTCACCGCTGTAGGCCAGAGAATACGGTGCTGAGAAGGTGGAGGAAGATCCTGCCTCTTCCGCTATTCTTCGTGTAGCTTATATTCTGATTAACATTAATCTTAATAAAGCGTTTTTAGTCTGGCAGAAAATCCAATTATCCATCGAGTTTGTTCCAGTTGTTCACTAACTTTCTAACAAAGCAGTCCACGTATTTGGCAATACTAATTTGTGTCCTGTTTATGTCCGCATACGTAATTATCGGGACATTCGGCTGGAGTAGTCCTGCGTCGTCTGAGCAAGCGATTGGTGAAGTATCCAGATGGTGTGAAAGGGTAACCATCGGTATTTTTAGAGAACCATCTAATGCGTTGAGTAACATAGCTTTTATGGTTGCCGGGATTGTTATGCTCAAAACACTAGCTGGGGACTCGACCGAAACTAAAAATATCAATCAGTTCCACGGTTTTACTCCGGTTTCTTTGTTATATGCGTACTCGGTTATATGGTTAGGGGCTGGTTCACTTTTAATGCACGGTACTCACACATCCTGGGGAGCGTCCGCTGATAATATTGGTATGGTGATGTTTATCCTTATTCCCTGGCTTTTTAATGTGAGTCAAATGGGGAAGTGGGGCATAAACAAATTCTTACTAATTTACTTGGTTCTGGTTTTAATTTACGGCTTTGGACGAGAAATAGCCGGACCTAAGCTAGGCATAAACCTGGAATTGTTTGATATATCTATCGGGCTTTGGGGTATTTCAGAAGTATTGTATCGATACTGGTCGCCTTTTTTCCGCTGGGTCTCCGGTTTGGTTGGCTTTGTCGTAGCTTCCGCATTTGGCATATTCCCTTCGGATATGATCGCTGACCCTCTAATGTACTGGTGGGTAGTTTTGTTTTGGGTGCCAGCTGTACTTTCAAGAAATAAGCCTGAGGCGCGTCGCTCCTACGTACCTTGGTTTATTGCCGGGGTGTCAGTTTATATGGTTGCATTTTCGATTTGGTTAACGGGAAGACCAAATCATCCATGGTGTAACCCGGACTCTATAATTCAAGCTCATGCCATATGGCATTTATTAAGCGCCTTGGCAACCTGGTTTTTCTTTAAATTCCTACGCACGGAAAAAAGATTATCCCCGTAGTTAGCGAAAGAATTCATGCTTCTATTGCTAAGGTTTCTATTTATTTTAAATTCAGTTTCAAATATTCAGCTAATTTCTCCAAGCATAACAAGAAGGTCAGTGAATCCAGTCAGTAATTCAGTTACTATCTAGACCAGATTTAAAGCCTAAATAATCATACTAAATGAAGTAAAACTATGACCAATATAATCCTATTGACCTTAGTCCTGACACTGTTTCAAATTTGGCTAATCCCCATGTTTCTTAATCTGAGGAATATGAATTACCTCATGTCTAATAGAGATGAGCCTATGGAGATGTCCATAACAGTCCAACGTGTTTTAAGAGCATCTGCTAACTTGCAGGAAAGCTTGCCCGCATTTCTGGCGTTGGTAACACTCGGAATAATACTAGAGGAAAATTTAGTAACTCTAGGGTATTCATGGATCGGCCTGAGAATCGCTTATCTTCTATCTTATTCATACGGCATTGAAAAAATCAGATCTTATATCTGGATTGCCTCAGTAGTTGTATTGGTTTTAATGGCCTTGAGATTCATTTAAGTTCTTAAAATAGACAGTCTTATCTTTTAAGATATCTAATCCCTGATTTTTTTAGAAGGAGATGATTTAAGCAAACAGTTATAATGGACATTCCATCAATTGTGAAAAATTCCCAAACAGGGAGATTTAGATAAGAATTCGAAGTATTTTGCTGTTCACGATTGCTGGTTTAGTTTGCATGCCTCTGATCACCTCTGATGTGCATGCTACTGATTCAGGTGTTGTAATTCCCTTCATAAACGACGTTCCTAGCCTGGCCGACTTTTCAGGAATGAGCCCTGCAAGCGAACTGGCTCGCTCTATGGCGAGAATCCAAAATTTTATTCAACGTGAACCCGATGACGGCGCTCCCGCGTCTCAACGAACAGAAGTCTATCTGAGCTATGACGAAGAAAATCTATATTCAATTTTCCTGGCCTTCGACGATGAGCCTGAAAAAATTCGGTCTAGCCTCACCTCGCGTGAGAATTTTGATGGGGACGACACTGTCCAGTTAACGATCGATACTTTTAATAATCAAATCAGTGCCTATGCTTTTCGAGTTAATCCAAATGGAATCCAGTGGGATGCACGGTGGACCGAGTCATCTTCGTTTCGTCGCTCATCATTTGATACAAGTCTTGAGGCTGTCTGGGAAAGTGAAGGGCAAATTACTGATCAAGGTTATATGGTAAGGATGACGATTCCTCTCAGGAGCTTGCGATTCGCTGATACAGACGAACAGGTCTGGAGAATACAAGTTACAAGAATGGTTGAGCGGCTCGGAGAAGAGTCACACTGGCCTGCATATTCCATCGATATTGATGGCCGCCTTAATCAGGCCGCCTTGCTGACTGGTATTAGGAATGTTTCTCCTGGTAATAACTCCCAAATCGTTCCATTCGTTTTTGCAAGAGAGAGGGAAGCTATAAACAAGGGAGCTTTAGGTGGACCACAATTCCAGACATCGACAGATTATGATGTTGGCATAGATGCAAAGTTTGTTTTCAATGACAGCATGATTCTAGACATGACACTTAACCCGGATTTTAGCCAGGTCGAATCAGACGAACCACAAGTGACAATTAATGAAAGGTTTGAAGTGGAATTTCCAGAACGTCGTCCTTATTTCATGGAAAATGCCAATTTTTTCGCAACAGACACACCTCTTGTTTTTACGCGCAGAATAATAGATCCCGAAGCAGGTATTCGTTTTACGGGCCGAAGCGGTAATATTGGTTTCGGCGCAATTATTACTAACGATGTTGCGCCGGGACTAAACCGTTCTGTCGGTGACCCTCTAAAAGGCAAGAAGGCAAATATTGGAATCTTAAGGGGGTTTGTTGATGTCCGAGAGCAAGACCGTATCGGTTTTCTTATCTCCGACCGAGAACTAGCCGATGGCTATAATCGTGTAGCAAGTTTTGACACGCATTTTAGGCCGCATGCAAATTGGAGCGGCCAAGCTCAATTTACAACCACCGATACCTTATCTTATAACGGAGATCACTCAACGTCAGGGCATCAAGAGAATGTAGCTATCAATCACACTTCAAGAAACATTAGCACACATACACACTATGTATGCACTACTGAAAATTTCTATCTATCACTGGGTTTCTTAAACAGGTACAGAAGTCCAGACACTTGCGGCATTCATAATCGATTGGGATTTAATTTTTTCCCAGAGCCTTTTAATTTGAATCGCATTTCAACAACCACATTTCATATTTATCTTAACGACTTGGATGGGAATAATATATATAACGAGCTTCAATCAGGTCTGGATTTTGTTTTTGATACCACCACCCTAGGCGGCAGATACTACACCTTTACTGAAAGACTCAAACCTAAAGATTTTCCTGGACTAGTTTCTAATCGTCAATTTGACTACGAGTACTTCAGTGTAAATATCGGAAATAATACGCTTAATAGGCTGGAGGCAGGTCTCACATTTCGCTCTGGTACTGCTCTAAATATGGTTCCTCCGGTGGGATATATGCCATCCGTAGCTGATACTAGCCGAATTGAGGCTGACTTATTATGGAGGCCCTTAAATCAACTTCGAGTGGCCAACACTTATTTCCATACAGATCTTAAAACCAAGGAAGGTTCAAAAATATTTAGTAATGAAATCATTAGATCTAACTGGAACTATCAATTTAATAAGGAATGGTCTTTGCGCTTTATAGCCCAATATGAAGAAACTAAGGCAGGTCCAATGACCAGGTTATCCAACAAAAAGAGCCTAAACTTCGACATATTGCTTCGTTACGTAATCAACCCTTGGTCCGCTTTTTATGCGGGCTACAATACAAACGAAAGCAATTTCGAGATAATAGAAGACGAAGGGCAAAGAGAATTAGTGGCAACAGACTATCTTAGGGGTGATGGTGATCAAATTTTTGTGAAATTTTCCTATCTGTTCCAGCGTTGAGGAATTCCTTTTCCTAGCTATCCCTCCAATGCTTTTAGGTCAAAATAAAATACTACA
>JAPYRO010000113.1 GCA_029941095.1 Dehalococcoidia bacterium | reverse complement strand
ATTCCAGGCTTTTTCTGCTAATTCGAGTAGATCTGTCATTTGGATTTCCCTGCGTCTCTTCAAACTTGATCAAAGCTCTAAAGGATAATTTTTTATTGGTGTGGATATGTAAGTATTTTACAACAAGGAAGTAGAAAAATGTCGTAGGAAAGCGTTAGAAAAATTCAAAGCCCAGATAATGACTAGTTGAAGTATTGAGATAAAGATGAAGACTCTCTCAAGCAAGAGGGGTATTCTCTAAAAATCTCAGTGAATAAAAAGAATTAACTAGGACTAATTAACATGAAATTAGAACAATCCTCTTCGGCGCACCACTACTTTGTTTCGGGCAAGGGAGAGCCATTAATTTTATTACATGGTTTTCCAGACTGTGCAGAAAATTACTCTCATCAATTAGAGTTCTTTTCTTCTAAAGGCTTTCAGGTATTTGCCCCTTTTATGCCAGGATATCACCCCGAAGATGCAGAATTAGATACCTATCAGAGTTTGCGTATTAGTGAGGAGATAATTAAATTTAGTCGATCAGTCACGGATAGAAAGATTAACCTGGTTGGACACGACTGGGGAGCGGCTGTGGCTTATGGGATAGCTGGATTGGCGCCTGAATTAGTTAATAAACTGATTGCGGTCTCAGTTCCTCATGGACCGAATTTAGGAGAGTCTTTCATATCAGATGGCGATCAGCAAAGAAAATCTTGGTACATGTTCTTTTTTCAATTACCAATGGCTGATTTAGCGGTGCCCACCAATAACTTTTCTTTTATAGATAGATTATGGACTGATTGGTCACCTAATTGGCCTGAATACAAGGTTTATTGTGACAGGACTATAGAAATATTATCCCAGGAAAACGTACTTTCTAAAGCTTTAGCGTATTATAGAAGTACTTTTCAACCTTCCTTGCAGAGTGATCGGGTTAATCAAATGCAAGAAAAAATAGGTGTGAATAAGATCCGACCACCCACGCTCTATTTGCATGGGGAGAATGATGGCTGCATAGCCGCTAATCTTTCTGAGGGTATGGAAGCAAACTTTGAAAATATAGAAATAAAGATACTACCTGATTGTGGGCATTTTCTTCATCTTGAAAAACCTGACGAAGTAAATAAAATTATATTAGATTTCCTGTCTGATTGATCTGGCAGGTTTATTTATCCAGTTTTGGGAGGTTCCAATAATGTCAAAATTGACACTGGTGGCAACTATTTTTCTACTGCTTTCGGTAGTTGCGAATATACAAGCCCAGACAGGTGAACTGTCGGGTGAATGGCATTTTTTTGGAGGGGATAGTGGTAGCACTAAATATTCTTCCCTCGACCTGATTGATAAAGAGAATGTGGCTAATCTAGAAATAGCTTGGCGTTGGGAATCTGTCGACGGTCGTTTCAATATCGATCAACTTAAGGCGGAATACCCGAATCTGCAGGTAGCGAATGATGTTAGTAACGTGAGTATCGACAGCTTGAAGGCAGCACCGCTTATGGTAGACGGCGTTATTTACATATCAACACCTTTTTACCAGGCGGCCGCAATAGATGCTGCTAATGGCGAAACTCTGTGGGTGCATGATCCTAGAAGTTATGCATCGGGTATACCGATTATGATGCTTGGATTTAGCAGCCGTGGACTCGCATATTGGTCAGAAGGTGAGCAGTCGCGGGTCATCTGGGGCACGGGCGACGGATATTTGCTACAGGTCGATGCGGTCACTGGGGAACCAATTGAAGAGTTCGGTAACTCCGGACGTGTTGATCTGATAGCTGGTATCCCGCGAGCTAGAAGAAGGGCACCAATAAATTACTCGATCACCTCTTCGCCTATTATAATTCGTGACGTTATCGTAGTGGGTTCAGCTATATCTGATCAACCCGAATACAAAGAAATGCCGCCTGGTCACGTGCGAGGGTTTGATGTTCACACGGGCGAGCTACTTTGGACTTTCCATACTATCCCGCAACCCGGAGAGCTTGGCAATGACACCTGGGAAAATGGGTCCTGGGAATATTCCGGCCATGCTAATGTCTGGACGTTAATGAGTGCTGATGAAGAAACTGGCTATGTATATCTCCCCATCGGCTCACCCACTAACGATTTTTATGGTGGGCACCGACTCGGAGACAATCTTTTTGCTAACAGTTTGGTTGCTCTAGACGCAACAACCGGCAAGCGCGTCTGGCACTACCAGTTTGTGCATCATGACATATGGGATTCTGACCTACCTGCTGCACCGAACCTGATTGATATCACAGTCGACGAAAATCGTATTAAAGCGGTTGCCCAGGTGACCAAACATGGTTTCGTGTTCGTGTTTGACCGAGTCACCGGGGAGCCGGTCTGGCCAATAGAAGAAAGAGCGGTTTCAGTTTCAGACGTACCTGGTGAAAGAGCCTCAGAAACCCAGCCTTTTCCTACAAAACCACCGGCATTTGATCGGCAGGGATTGACAATCGATGATCTGATTGATTTCACTCCTGAGCTCCGGCAAGAGGCTATCTCTATTGTTGAACGGCACCGGTATGGTCCAATGTTTACGCCTCCCTCGTTGTCAGGAGAAGGAGACGATGCGACCCAGGGAACTATAAATGTACCTGGTTACATAGGAGGAGCAAATTGGGAGGGGGCGGCAGCTGACCCCGAAACTGGAATCCTATATGTACCATCAGCGACTATCCCCAGCTTGTCAGGTATGGTTGAGCCTCAATCAAGTGATGCGACACTGAATTACGTACGAAACGTTACTACCAGAGTGGGGCCGCAGGGACTTCCCCTGACTAAGCCACCCTACGGACGTATCACTGCGATCGATCTGAATAAGGGAGAGATATTGTGGCAAGAACCAAACGGTATTGGTTCACCTCAGGTCAGATCGCATCCTGCCCTAGCCGGAGTTGAACTACCTCCTTTGGGGGGTGGACTAGATCTAGTGCTTGTAACCAAGACCCTGTTGCTGTCAGCCCAGCCAACGCCAAATGAGTCAGGTTTCTTTCCTCTTGTTGCACGAGATAAGTTAACCGGGGAAGTTATAGCTGAGATCGAGCTTCCTGGGCGCGCTATTGGTCCGCCTGTTACTTATCTCTTCGAAGGGGAGCAATACATTGGGGTTACAGTGAGCGGCACACCTCCAGAACTGGTTGTGTTGAATATTAGATGACTAGTAGGCAATCCAACTAGGCATAAGTCATAACTTTTATCTCTGATTGGCCCTCTTTATGATTATTGTTATTCATGAAAATAATGAATGGATTTCGCCATTCACAGCAGCTTTTGAAAAGTTAAATTTTGATTACCACATTTGGTACGTGCCTGAGATGAGTCTGGATCTGGCGGAGTTACCACCCGATGCTATTTATTGGAACAGAATGAGTGCGTCCTCGCATACGCGGGGTCATCGGTACGAACCTGAATTGGTGTCCGGCATACTTTCTTGGCTGGAAAGACACAAAAGAACAGTCATCAACGGGTCCAAAGCGCTGGATTTGGAGATAAGCAAAATACGCCAGTATCAACAACTGGAGCAGTTTTCTATTAAAACACCAAAAACGTTTTGTGCCATTAGAAAGGAAGATTTAGTCAAAGGTGCTAATAGGATAGGTTATCCACTTATTACGAAACACAACAGGGCTGGTAAAGGGTTAGGTGTCAGGAAGTTTGATAACGAGGAAGCTTTAAAAGATTATATCTTTGGTAACGATTTTGAAGCATCACCTGATGGAATTACCTTGTTGCAAGAATATGTCTATGCGCCGTCACAATCGATAGTAAGAATGGAATTTGTTAATTCTAAGTTTCTCTATGCAGTTGAAGTTGATACGTCGCAAGGCTTTGAACTTTGCCCGGCCGACACATGCGAAATCGAGTCAAATTGCCCGACCGAACATTTCAATAAATTCAAAATAAATGAAAAATTTTCTATTCCTAATATCAGTGATTTTGAAAATTTCTTACGAGGAAATGACATTGGAATAGCGGGGATTGAAATTATCTTCGATGAAAATGGTAGTTGCTGGACCTACGACGTTAATACCAATACAAACTATAACTCAAAGGCAGAAGAGCAGGCCGACCAAAATGCTCCTGAGGCGGTAGCACGTTTTTTGGGAGCTCTTTCTAAATAAACAGGGCCCGCTACTTCCCTTTCCAGTTAGGAGGCCGCTTTTCAGCAAAAGCCTTAGGCCCTTCTATGAAGTCCTCACTATTTATCATAGCTTTTATT
>JAPYRO010000112.1 GCA_029941095.1 Dehalococcoidia bacterium | reverse complement strand
GCACAATTACATACAAGAAAGCAATACTGCCCATATATAAAGATGCCATTTGCAGTGCGGAGAAGGTAGCTCTCTTCGCCATGTCTGGTCTATTACCACCTAATGATTGTCCGACCAATATTGACACGGTGATTCCCATTCCTATCATAGGCATGAAGGAGAGCATACTAATATTTAAAGCAATATTTGAAGCTGCTAATTCCGGAGTACCAAGTCTACCAATGAGCAGAATGAAAATTGAAAAAGCCAGTATGTCCAGAGAAAACTGGATACCGTTCGGTATACCAAATCTTATTAGTCTGAAAAATAATAATTTATCGAAACGGTATCCAGAAATTGTGTTAAATTTAGCATTATTTTTTCCTGAAAGAGCCATATATAAGAGCATAATGAAACTACATAGTTCCGATATGATAGTAGCTAGTCCGGCTCCGCCTATCCCCATTTCAGGTAATCCTAGCTTTCCAAAAATTAGTATATAATTCAAAACTACGTTGATTGACATACCTACTAGGCTTGACCACAAGACGGGATATGTTCGACCCCTGCCATTAAAAAATGATGAGACAGCTGCTTTACCAATCGGGAAGAACCCTCCTATTGCCAGATATTTCCAATATTCTTTTTCAAGTGCTTTAACCGCTGGATCATGACCAACAAAATCAAAAATTAGATCGGCAAGAAAGACGGTTGATGCGACTACGAGTCCACCTATAATTGCAATATAAATTCCTTGCCACATTGCAGGGCCTACTCTTTTGGATCTTCCGGCTCCAATATATTGGGCAACAAAAGTGTTGGCATAGCCGGAGGTGCCAAGAAAAAAAGAGACTATAGTAAAACTGAGGAGCCCGGTGGGTACGGCGGCTGCCAAAGCATCGGGTGAATACCATGATAGATACATTCTGTCCACGAATTGTTGGATAGACCATGATCCAGTACTTAAAATCAGTGGGAATGCGATGAAGAGAACTTGTTTATATCCATTTTCTCTAGACCAACGTTTCTTAAAAAACGACATAACGTTATTCAGCATAAATACATTATAAGCTATTAACTCAGCATTCTTCTCAGCATTTTTACTGTAAAATACATGCAAACCATGGGTAAAAAAGGTTAATATTTATATATAGTGGAGAGACGTACGGAAGTTGCTTTCGCAATGCAGAGGTCAGGGGTTCGAGTCCCCTCAGCTCCACTGAACATGGAGAGTTCTATGGATAATGAAGCTAATTCGATAGTTTTGGGCGGCGGTTGTTTTTGGTGTATTGAGGCCGTGTTTGATCTGGTCCCGGGGGTAGACCAAGTGATATCTGGATATTCAGGAGGGCAAGTAGAGAACCCAACTTATGAAGCTGTTTGTACTGGCCTGACCGGCCACGCTGAGGTTGTGGAAGTTTTCTTTGATGGGAAACTAATAGATGTAAAGAAAATCTTAGGGATTTTCTTTTCCATCCATGACCCTACAACATTGAACAGGCAAGGACCTGACATAGGATCGCAGTACAGGTCAGTAATATTCTTTAAGGATGGAGGGCAAAAGGAAGTAGCAAAGCAATTAATTGAAGAGATTGATGAGAAGTCTTCTTGGCCATCACCTGTTGTGACAGAGGTCGAGCCTGCCGAAAACTTTTATGTAGCGGAAGACTATCATCAAAAATATTATGAACGTAACGGTAGTGCTCCATATTGTAGAATAATGATAGATCCTAAGGTCGATAAATTTAAGTCAAATAAATTATCTTATTTGATAAACTCTTAATTTGACGGGAGGAACTTAGTGGAAACTCAAGGGAAACATAGTTTCGTTGAGCGGTTATCTGGTGCAGCTACTCTGAACCCTGCTATTTATAGAGAAGTAGGTTCAGATATCACTGCTACGTGGCCAGCGTTGATGGTTGTGTTAGGAACGTCCATCGTAGCGGGGATCGTTGTTTTACTCGGCAATCCAGAAATCGCATTCATATCTATAATATATTCAATTATCGGGAATCTAATTGGGTGGGTAGTTTGGGCTACAGTTATTTATATTGTTGGTACTAGAATGTTCGTGACGTCTAATGCTAAAGTTGGGTTTGTAGGTATGCTCAGGGCTCTCGGATTTGCAAATTCTCCCCAATTATTGGCATTCGCATCATTAATACCAGGCGTCGGACAATTTCTTCAAGTCGCTATACAACTTTGGGGTCTAAGTGCGATGGTTGTTGCTGTAAAACAATCGCTCGACTATGATTCTACTTTTAAAGCTGTAGGTGTGGTCTTATTGGCTTACATACCGGTACTGGTATTGGTAGTATTTGTCGTTTCTTTGACCGCGACTAGTATAGTTGCTAATTAGATTTTTTATTCATAGGTTAATCTGATTAGTTTTGCCGCTTTTGCAACTTTTTCGCGAGCTTGATTGACGGTATCTGCAGTTGCCAGGCATACTGCCATTCTCCTATTTAATCTTGATGTTTTCTTACCAAAAATCCTTACATCAACGCCGGGAATTGAAAGGGCTGCTTCTACGCCAATGTATGTAGGCGAGCGCCCTTCTTTTTCAGCTAAAACTACATGGCTTGCAGAGGGTTTATTAATAACTATCTCTGGGATAGGAAGCCCTAGGATGCTCCTGATATGTAGATCGAATTCGCTAAGGTTCTGGGAAACTAAAGTGACCATTCCTGTATCATGCGGTCTGGGCGAGAGCTCTGAAAAAATTACTTCATCTTTGGTTATAAAAAACTCAACTCCAAATAAACCAGCACCCCCCAACTGAGTAGTCACCTTTTCTGCAATATCTTGAGACTCTTTAAGGCGCGCTTCGTTCATTTCAGCTGGTTGCCATGACTCTTGATAATCACCTCTCTCTTGGCGATGAACTATTGGGCTACAGAATAGAGTTGGGCCTGCTTTTTGACGTATTGTCAGTAATGTTATTTCGTATTCAAAATTAATATATTCTTCTAATATGACCCGCTCTCGATCTCCTCTCATACCAGATCGAGCATAATCCCATGCGCCCTTTAAATTTTCTTCGCTTTTAACAAGACTTTGACCTTTCCCGGAACTACTCATTACTGGTTTCATAACTAAGGGATAGGCTATCGACCTTGCAACTTCTAGGCATTCTTTTTCAGACTCCGCATATCCATATTTTGCGGTTCTAATCAGTAATTCTTCCGCTACTAAATCTCTGATGCGATCACGATTCATGGTGTAATTTACAGCTTTGGCGCTCGGGACTACTTGGATACCCTCAGATTCGAAGTCTAATAAGACTTCGGTTCGTATTGATTCTATCTCGGGGACAATTAAGTCAGGGTTGTGTTTTGCTACTACATTTTTCAGAGCTGTTGCATCGAGCATATCGAAAACTTCTCGTTCGTCTGCTACTTGTTGTGCTGGAGCATCAGGATAATTATCGCAAGCGATGACATAGCATCCTAAACGTTTGGAACTGATAACAAATTCTTTTCCTAGCTCTCCAGAGCCAAGTAGAAGTATCTTTTTTGGTAGTTCCATTATTGTTCCCATCGTGGTTTACATTTTACTATAAATGGGCTCCATCAATAAAATTATATGGAACGAGTGAAAATTTCAAAAATCTAAAACTGGCTTTTGTTTATGCCATGATGTGGCGTTTTGATACGCGTGTCCTACAGAGAGGACAACGTCTTCTCTAAAGGAGTTTCCCACTACTTGCATACCAATAGGCAGTCCATTCGAATGAAATCCACACGGAACAGACATTGCTGGGAGTCCTGATAGGTTGAATGGTGCTAAGAAGCGAAATCCAGCTCCATATCGAGCTTGATTTCGGTCATCAAATCTTGGAGCCGTAAATGGAAAAGAAGGAGTGACTAGTACATCTACATCTTTCATTAGATCTGATAATTCTTGCGAGATAACGTTTCTCACTCTTTGGGCTTGTATATAGTCTGAAGCACTGAGTAACCCACCTAGAAGAAATTGTCGTCTAACGGGGCCATAATCTTCTGGTTTTGTGCGGAGGTTATTTTCATGAAAAGAGTATGCTTCACTCAACATAATTACAGTGTTTGCACTTGTATATTCTAGACTTGGTATATTGACCTCTTTAATCTGAGCTCCTAAATCAATTAATGTTTCCAATGCTTTGTCCACGGTTTCCACGATTTCTTTGTCAAGATCGCGTGTCTTATCCATATTGAAGAAAAAATCTCGAGGTACACCTATTTTTAGACCATTAAGC
>JAPYRO010000111.1 GCA_029941095.1 Dehalococcoidia bacterium | reverse complement strand
TTGGATAAAGGTGTTCGTTTTTTAAGTTTTAAAGCTCGTGATTGAATGGATGCGGCAAGAGCCGCAACAGCAGCCAAAGTGATTAAACCATATGTAGCAACAGATACTAGAATATGGGTACCCATCCACACCACGTGAGCATCATTAACTAAAGGTTGATTTGAACTATCGCTCAAAAAAGTAGCTAAAACGCCTAGAATAAATAGATAGGGCATAAGAAGAGGGCTTAGACGCCAACTATCTTTTGAAATACTTGTAACTATGGGCAAATACAAAATTAAGCAGGCAAATATAGTGAACCACAATGCCGTGGATACATCTGTTTTCCAGCCCGTTGACAGACGCGTTAATATAAGAACCACGGTACCGGCAATTGCCAATGCTAACATCGCCCAAAACCATCGGTCCGGCTTGGGGTCCTTTCTATACGGTAAAAGGATTGCAGGTGTAAGGGAAATTAAAGCGAAGATAGAAAGAACTGTCAAAGCCATCGCATGCCTAAACCTGTTATTCGCCTTTGTAATCTATTAGCAAGAACTATAAAAACATACTCTGTATTAGTTATGTAGTTTAGTCAGTGCGCAAGCAACCTCACATCTACATTTTACCTGGATGTCTTCTCAGCCAAATGTAAGCTTAATAAAGAATATGAAAGTTTAATTTGTGAATAATTATCGTAATTTGGAAACTGTTGCACTTATTGTTTCCGCTGGCCGGGGACGGAGAATTTCTGGAAAAACCCCTAAGCAATATCTACCTCTTGGTGGCGAAACTATTCTTTCAAAAACAGCCCGTGTTTTTATTAACCATAAAAAAATCGATGCAGTCCGAATCGTCATTCATCCGGACGATCAGGATTTGTATGATACTGCTACGGGGGGACTTAACTTATTAAGTCCTGTGTACGGTGGTCCCGAGCGCCAGGATTCTGTTAGGAATGGATTAGAAAGTCTGGAGGAGTTGAGCCCCTTGAATGTCTTAATCCATGATTCTGTTCGACCATTTGTTTCTCATTCGCTTATAGATAGAATTTTAAATATGCTGCTTGATGGAAAGGGGTGTATCCCCGGGGTGCCAATCTTGGATGCTATAAAATTGCTTGATAATGGGAAAATTGTTAAATCTTTAGAGAGATCTAACATTTGGCGTGTCCAGACACCTCAGGGATTTCCATTTGATCAAATACTCGCCGCTCATCGCTCTCTCATTGGAAATAATTTAGCTGACGATGCTGCAGTTGCTGAAGCTTATGGGTTATCAGTCGTCGTCGTCCAGGGGTCATTGGATAACGAAAAAATTACGAATAAAGAGGATTTAGAAAAGGCAATGCAGAAACATTCCTTAAAGTTACCAGATATTCGTGTTGGAAATGGCTATGACGTCCATCGCTTTTCGAAAGGAGATTTTGTAACCATTTGTGGTATAAAGATCCCATTTTCGTTTGGTCTCGAGGGTCATTCCGACGCTGATGTAGGACTTCATGCGCTGACAGACGCAATACTCGGTGCTTTGGGTAAAGGTGACATAGGAGAATATTTCCCGTCGACTGATGAGCAATGGAGAAATGCTTCTTCTCATATATTTTTGAGGCATGCTGGAGAGGTTTTGAGCTCAATGAATGCTTCGGTCCAAAATTTGGACATCACAATAATTTGCGAAGTGCCAAAAATAAGTCCTTATCGTGATGAAATGAAAAATAACATCTGTGAAATATTGTCGATCTCTCCTTCAAGAGTAAATGTGAAAGGAAAGACCAACGAAACCCTTGGTTTTATTGGCAGGAAAGAGGGAATTGCCGCACAGGCTACTGCGACAATACTAATCCAGTAGTATCTCGGCCCAATGTCGATATAAGAGCTGGTTAGCCTAATATTCTAATGAATCATGATACTTCTTTGGCGATCCAGTCTAGAAATTCAGTATTTCCATGCTGAATACCCAATGCGACAATGCATGGACATTGATAACTATGTATTTGTTTCAGGCGACTAATTAAGGCATCTAATTTTTCAGTTGTCGTTTTAAGTATGAGCACGGTCTCAGTTTCGGTGTGTAGTTCGCCCTCCCAATTATATATGCTTGTGCTTTTGCCTAGAATATTTGCACAAGCTGCTTGACGACCGGTTACAACCACTTGAGCAATTTTTTTTGCTTCATTTTCAGACGAAGTAGTGACGTAGACAAGAAAATAGCTCATTGTTAGTTTCTCCAATTTTGGACAATTGATATAAGTTACTTTATCATGCACGCGGCCTTATGGTTTACCGGAGGATTAGCTAGTGGACGGACAGGTTCCAAGATCAAATGGAGATGACGAGGTCTCATCTGAAATTCAGAGAAAACCGACCCAACCGCAGAGAGAATGGTTGGTGCGGGGGTTAAGTGAACCTGGTGGTAAGCTGCCATTATTTGATTATCGCGGCCAAAAGATCAGCTCAAGAACTGTGGAAAGCTGTGTTAAATATGGTTGGGCAGAACCGTGGTTCAAAAATCCAATAAAACCGGATTGGGAGGTTTGCAAAATTACAAATTTAGGGAAAAATGTACTCAAATAATTTCGATAACCCATGAGAAATAATAATATGGCTCATAAACTGCCCAACTTTTCTGATAGTTAATAATTGACACGGTTTTTTCCAGTTGATCACAAATTTTGAATTAATTAGACCTCTTAATCTTGTGGGCTATTCCTATTTTCTAGTTAGTGAAGTAATTGATTGGGTCAACATCAAACTAATTAACGGTAACAAGAACACACTAATACTTAATGAATTAAGTAAAACATATGGGTAAAACTGATCTCGATAATCTTAGGCTGTTAGGGAAAAAGACAACACTACCAAAATCTCCAAAAGAGGCGATCTTGGAAAAGGTAGATAATCCTCATTTAACGTCTAATTATTTAATTCGATTTTCTTGTCCTGAATTTACCTCATTGTGCCCAGTAACAGGCCAACCAGACTTTGCGTATTTAATAATCGATTATATTCCCGACGCTTTTATAATTGAGAGCAAGTCACTTAAACTTTTTCTTAGTTCATTCCGAAACCAGCAAGGATTTAGTGAGGAGGTCACCGTAAATATTGCAAAACGGTTGGAAGAGGAAGTGGATCCAAGATGGCTTCGAATTGGTGGATATTGGTATCCACGGGGAGGTATTCCAATAGACGTGTTTTACCAACGGGGAAAAATTCCAGAAGGCTCGTGGGTCCCTGATCAAAAGATAGAGCCTTATCGTGGGAGCAGATAAAAACCTTTACATATAATATGCTAATTGTACCTCATTTTAAACTGTTATTAGTTTATTCTTCAATTAGCGATACAGTTCCTTTTTTTGTATTGCAGGGAAGTGACTTGAGATACTCACCTTTACAAGGACCCATCACGCAATAGCCATCCTCCACGCGAAATAACGCTCCGTGTTTTGAACACTGGATAAAAGAGTTATCTTCGTTAAAAAATTGTCCCGGGATTTGATCGATAAGAACTTGGGTGTGGGGGCACCAGTTTAGGTAGGCATACGCCACATCCCCTCTTCGAGCAATGAATATATTCCGTTGTTTTCCCTGAATAACAGCTACCATTCCCTTTGCGCTATTATCCGGAATATCATCCAATAGACAGAGTTCTTTTGGAGGCATTGTTAACCAGTGCTATCCTCTAAAGAATGGATACATGTAAACGTTTCTGTTTAAGAACGCTAAATTTAGTGGTCGGAGCGATAGGATTCGAACCTACGACCCCTACACCCCCAGTGTAGTGCGCTACCAGACTGCGCCACGCTCCGACATACTAACTATCTCTAAATAAACGTTACAAATCAACTCCCAGCACCTTGTCAAGGTAGGGTACCGGTGAGTCCTGATCAAGAGTTTTTAACAGCACAACATCGTTTCTAATTACGCCAAAACTATGCTGAGAATTTACCAAAAACAGAATTGTCCAAACTCTAACACTTAGTTCTTAAGCTGGAGTTATAGTAGGCTTCTAATGTCTTGTAGTTCGGATAAAACTTCCCGTGCCTTTTGGAGCATTAGTTCGTTGGAACAATAATGTTGCTGTATTTTATCGTTAACTGAAGAGGTTAATTTCTTGTTGATATTATTATTTGGTTTCTTGAGTAGTTTTTGCACACCTTTAATAGTATAGCCATCATCATACAAAAGACTTCTGATTTGGCGTAATAGCATAATATCCTCTGGCCGGTAGTAACGTCTTTTCCCTCCCCTTTTTGTGGGATTGACTTGAAGGAATTTAGTTT
>JAPYRO010000110.1 GCA_029941095.1 Dehalococcoidia bacterium | reverse complement strand
ACCAACAAGATAAGCTAGACAGCTTATTAAATGATTTCTCTGTTAGCCATCTAAGGCATAGAAAGGGGGGCACGCTATCTGGTGGGGAAAGAAGGCGTGTAGAGATTGCGAGATCTTTGTGTATGGACCCTGATTTTATACTGCTCGATGAGCCATTTGCTGGGATTGATCCCATAGCAGTAGAAGAGATACAGTCTATCGTTAACTCACTTAAACAGAGAAACATAGGTGTTCTTATTACAGATCATAATGTAAGGGAAACACTTTCAATAACAGATCGCTCATATTTATTATTCAATGGGCAGATTCTCAAGTCTGGCACCTCAGAGTTTTTAGCTAATGATGAAGAAGCTCGCCGACTTTATCTGGGAGAAAAGTTCAAACTAGATTAAATAATGCCAACCTTAAAGCAGATACAGACCCAAAAACAAAAACTTGCACCAAAGCAGGTTCTACAGGCAAGGATGCTACAATTAAATACGGTAAATTTGGAACAGGCTATATTGAAAGAACTAGAGGAAAATCCTATTTTAGAGCAGGTTGAGCCAGAAGATTTTGAAGATAAATCAATGGCAGAGGAAATATTAGATGAGGTTGATGCTCCGATTGAGGATGTGTACACAGATGAGTCTTCATACTATATTGATCAAGAAAAAAAGGATCTTCCACTTCCTGATAGAAGCTCATTTATTGAAAAAGTGATCAACAGACTTAAAGATTCTGGTTTAACAGATATTGAACAAGAGATTGCTGAAGAAATACTGTGGAACACAAATGAGCGTGGTTACTTAGACACTGACCTTGTGCTTGTCGCAGATAGGTTTGAACTAGAAGAGGAAGAAATAGAACCAATACTTTCGGTTGTCCAGCGTATGGAACCAATAGGATTAGCCTCCAGGGATCTTAAGGAGTGTTTAACTATTCAGCTTGAAGATGTCCCAGAATCTTTGTCCTATTTAATCATAACAAAATATTTTGATGATTTTATGAACAAGCGTTATAATAAAATTAAAAAAAAACTAAAGTGCACAGATGAACATCTTCACAAAGCAGTAAATAAAATATCTATCCTTAATCCTCGGCCAGGGGAAGGTTATGCAGATAATTTTCAAACGGTTATACCAGACCTTATTATTCGAGAGGATGGTGACGACTGGTTAATAACAACAAATGACGGAGGCATTCCAGAACTAAGAATCAGTAGGCTGTATGCTCAGGGCATAAAGGACGGTGAATATAGCGGAAAGGCAAAAACGTTTGTTCGTAAAAAGATTGACTCCGGAAACTGGTTTATAGAAGCGGTTAAACAAAGGAGGATAACAATGGTAAATGTTATGCGTGCAATAATTAAATATCAACCAGAATGGTTTGGGGGTAACATGAATCATCTTCGCCCGCTAAAACTTCAAGATATCGCTGAAGAAATTTGTATGGACATTTCTACTGTTAGTAGGTCAACTCGTGGTAAATTCGTAGACACTCCACATGGAGTTTATGAACTAAAATATTATTTTACAGATGCAATAGACCTCGGTGATGGCCGGGTTCTAGGAACATTTGTTATTAAAAGAGAATTACAAAACATAATCAATTCTGAGAATAAGCAAAGCCCATTGAGCGATGACATGATTGTTGAAAAATTAAAGAATAAGGGATACAATCTTGCCAGAAGAACGGTGGCAAAATATCGCGATAAATTAGGTATCCCGGTAGCTAGACTCAGAAAAGAAATATAAAAAAAAGAGAGGTTAACATGGCAAGAAAAATAATAATTGGCGACCAGGAATTTATGGTTCCAGATAAGTTTCCCAAAAGCGGATTCACTATCGGGCTTATCCTGGTTTTAATTTTTGCAGTTTGGAGCTCTGTTTATAGGGTCGAACTTGAAGAAGAAGGAGTGCTTCTGACTCTAGGTGAATACACTGGGCTTGCCCAGTCTGGTATTCATTTAAAATGGCCTGCTCCAATACAGACCGTAATAAAGATACCTACAAAACGTGAGCTAGAAATGGAGTTTGGTCAGAGAGGACAGAGTGAATCAAAAAGGAGAGTCAATCGTTCAGAGATTGAAGAAGAGTCCCTGATGCTTACAGGGGATTTAAATGTAGCGGTCGTACCATGGAAAACGCAATACAGAATAGCTGAGCCGGACAAGTTTTTGTTTAAGGTAAAAGACCCTATTGGCACATTTCGTGATATGAATGAGGCCGTAATGCGTGAAGTAATTGGCGATAGAAGTGTTAACGAAGTTTTAACTACCGGGCGTCAGGAGATTGCTGCCAAGATGGAGGAGAAGCTTCAAAAGATGTGCGACCAATATGAAAACGGAATAAAAATTAATCGAATCCTGCTTCAAAAAGTCCTACCCCCTAAACAGGTTCAAAATGCTTTCAACGAGGTTAACACTGCTGAACAAGAAAAAGAAAAAATGATAAACCAGGCACTAGGAGACTACAATCGTATTATACCAAGAGCCAGGGGCGAGGCGGAACAGACGGTTCAGCAGGCAGAGGGATATGCGATGGATCGGGTTAATAGAGCCAAGGGTGATGCCTCATTATATAGTGATCTTTTAAAATCATATAAGAAGGCACCGGAGGTTACCAAGAATCGGATTTATCTTGAAACAATGGCGGAAGTTTATCCTAACCTGAAACAAAAAATAATATTAGATAAAGATTTAGAAGGTATTATTCCACTCCTACCTCTTGGAAAGGAGGCAAAGTAATGGGAAAATTTTTTAGTGCATTTATTACTATAGGTATCATTGTAATTGTTCTCGTCTTTGGAGGTGTTTTTTACATTGTTAATGAGTCAGAACAGGTAGTGATTACACAGTTTGGTAAACCAATTGGTGATCCAGTAACTACACCAGGTCTTAAAATAAAAAAGCCATTCTTGGAAACCGCAAACTACTTTGATAAAAGGTTTCTCGCGTGGGACGGTGAACCAAAGCAAGTTTCTACAAGAGACAAACGGTTCATCAATATAAATACCTATGCAAGATGGCGAATCTCAGATCCTTTACAATATGCAAAAAGACTTTTTGATGAGTCAAAAGCGCTCACACGCTTAGGGTCAGTGCTTGAGGGAGCGACACAAAATGCTATAGCCAATCATGATCTTATCGAGTTAGTAAGAAGCTCTAACAGAGAATATATAGGGAATAATGAAGAGGATAATCAACAGTCCAGTAAAGAAAAAACGATTATTAAAAATGGCAGAGATGAGCTAACAAGGGAAATACTAAATCTTGCAAAAAATAGCACAAAGGATCTAGGAATTGAGATACTCGATTTTCAGTTTAAGCGGATAAACTATGTTCCTGAAGTACGGAGCAAAGTATATGAACGTATGATCTCAGAGCGTAAGCGGATTGCTGAAGAGTTTCGATCACAGGGAGCAGGACAGGCAGCACGAATCAGCGGTCAAAAAGATAGAGACCTTAAAGAGATTACCTCAGATGCATACAGGCGTTCTCAGGAGATTAAAGGTAGGGCAGATGCAAAGGCTGCAAATATTTATGCTGCAGCCTATAATAAAGACCCCTCTTTTTATCGTTTTATGAAAACAATGGAGGTTTATAAAAAAACATTGGACAAAGAGACCGTGCTAGTTCTAAGTACTGATGGAGAATTCTTAAAATATCTTAGTTTAAAAAATGAAAAATGATAACCTCATAATACGATCTACCACAATAGTAGGCGTAAGAGTGAAAGGCAAGGTTGCTGTTGCTGGCGATGGACAAGTGACTCTTGGAGATATGGCAATGAAACAAAAGGCAGTAAAAGTTAGAAAGTTTGATAGCCCGAAAGGTGGTGTTGTCGGAGGATTCGCCGGAGCAGCTGCGGATGCACTCACACTATTTGAAAGGTTTGAACAAAAACTTGATGAATATGAGGGTGACCTTAAACGATCAGTCGTGGAGATGGCTAAAGACTGGAGAACTGATAAAATCCTCCGTCATCTAGAAGCATTGCTGCTTGTCATGGATAAACGAAATAGTTTTATTATTGCTGGTGATGGAAATGTAATAGAGCCAGACGGCCCTATTGTTGCAATAGGATCAGGTGGAGGGTTTGCACAGGCAGCGGCAACAGCATTTCACCAATCGGGTAAATTCTCAGTAAAGCAGATTGTTGAGAAGTCATTGAAAATAACTGCTGATCTGTGTATTTACACCAATGATTCTATTACAGTACTGGAGCTTAAATGAAAGAGCTAACTCCCAGACAAATCGTCCGAGAGCTTGATAAATATATTATAGGACAGTCA
>JAPYRO010000109.1:2532-4308 GCA_029941095.1 Dehalococcoidia bacterium | reverse complement strand
ATCCGAACCAGGACCAGAGAATGCCCATTCCAACTCCACCACCAATAGCCGTTAATAGTCCCAAAAAAAATTGCTTACGATCTAAGGTATAAATAGGTGATTTTTTAACTTGTGCACAATCGGGGCATCGAGCACCTACAGGTGACTGAATCAAACAATTGGGACAAATAGGAGTTTCACATCTGCTGCAACGTAAAGCTGTTTCTGTTCCTCTACAGCGATTACAAAATACAACATCTGACATATCTAAAGCTTAGCAATATTTCTTTAAATATTGCTAAGCTTTAGATATGTCATGCAGATTATTACGTTGCTACGAAAAATAGTGATACGGTTATTTTGGAGTTCTAGTGCCAACTGTTGACCTTAATGGGATAAGTTTATATTACGAGAAACATGGTGAAGGCCAAGATATTGTTTTGGTTCATGGGTTTGGTGATAGTGCAGCTTTATGGCAATCCCAAATTGATGGTTTGAAGGGCTCTTTCACATTAACTGCTGTTGATATGCGGGGTCATGCACGTAGTGGTGCGCCTCCAGAAATTGGGCTTTATACACAAGATCAAGTAGTAGACGATCTAAGGGCTCTTATGGATGCAGCTAATATCAATCAAGCTGTCATTGGTGGTCATTCTCTGGGTGGTTACACAAGTATGCGTTTTTATCAGCGTTATCCGGAGCGCGTGCGTGCGTTAATCCTTTCGGGAACTGGGCCAGGTTATCGAAAGATGGATGGTGCAAAGGGATGGACTGTTGAAAATGAGAGAGTTGCTAAACGGTTCGTAGATCAAGGTTTAGATTCAATACTTGATGCAAGGGCGGAAAGAATTGGACGTCATGGTGGTAACGTACCGATTTATCATCTTGCTGGAGGTCTTGCGTATGTCCGTCTTGGCATAATGAGAATGCCTCCGTTAGTAGAGTGTACTCAGATTACCGTGCCAACATTAGTTCTGGTTGGTGAAAACGATGTTTCATTTAGGAATTCATCTGAATATATGGCCGCAAAAATACCCAAGAGCGAGGATCTCGTTGTGATACCCGAAGCCAGTCATTGGTGTAATTTTGATAACCCAGAGGCTTGGAATACAGCAGTTATGCAATTTTTGGCTAATTTATAATTAACTGCTTTTACCAGTGAAAGCAGCAGCTCCGAATGCACCAAGCTGAACGTTGCCGCTACAAGAATCACCATCAATAGTTCCGGAAAATGTTAGTTCTATTGGTCCTGCACCGGGAGCTTCTACTGTTGTTTTTAGTTCAAAATCATTTCCAGTGTAGCTACCAGAGGCATCAGTTTCCATTTCTCCAGCAGGTCCTGAAGAATTACAACTGCCGCTAAGCTTTCCATCATTATCCGTTAAATCGAAAGTCATTTCTGCAGCGCCCATAGGGGTAGAAAATGATAGTTTCCAAGTTCCGTTCATAATTATAACTCCTAATATCGTGTGGCGATTGTACACATCTTTTAGGTAATGTAAAGAATTTTTATAGGTTTAATGATGATCTTGTTTTCAACCGATTTAAGTTTAAATATTAAGTAACCATGCGAACTATTTTTGTGATTATTCTAGCGATCTTAGCGGTGCTGTTATATGCGAGCTGTTCAGGTTCGAGTGATATAGATAAAAAAATTAGTGAGCTTGAATCTAAAATTGAAGAATTGAGAAATTCAGGGGAGCCGACACCCGAACCGACACCCGAGCCGACACCCGAGCCGACACCCGAACCGACACCCGAACCGACACCCGAACCGACACCCGAACCGACACCCGA
>JAPYRO010000109.1:0-2432 GCA_029941095.1 Dehalococcoidia bacterium | reverse complement strand
CCGAACCGACACCCGAACCGACACCCGAACCGACACCCGAACCGACACCCGAACCAACACCCGAGCCGACACCCGAACCGACACCCGAGCCGACACCCGAGCCGACACCCGAGCCGACACCCGAGCCGACACATGTAAATGGGGTATCTATACCGGCAAAAACTTCTGCAGGTGGGAAAGTCTGTAATTCTATTTTTTTGAGATCAGCTTTTTGCATCGAGATTTTGAGCTATGAAGGTGTTACACAGACTGGTATAGATTATGTGATTGAAGGTATTTCTTCCGTAGCTGAGCGTTTTAATCCCACAATCACGCAATTAACTGTGGGCTGGGATAGCTTCCAAGGAGGAGTTGGTGTTCAAAACTACCTAGGCATAATTCTTTGGGATCATGTGAAGTCAGATCGAGATTTAATAACGGGTGATATTTGTGCTTTTCGATACAGTGAACTTGGTCTTGTAGAATGTCTTAAAGCAGCTGAATTAAATATTTCGATTGGTCTTTATCCGGGTCTTAGTGCATACGCACAAAGTGCGACAAGAACGCATAATGGTTTTTTAATTATGACTGCTGCGCTTAATGTGAATGAGTTGCCAAATAATCTGACGACTGCAGTTCTATACGATCCACGAAAAGTTATGGTTCATGAATATTTTCACGCTTATCAGCAGTCTCATGTTATTGATCTTGCACAGAAACCTTCAAATGAAATATCAGAATATGGGCCTATTTGGTTTATCGAGGGAAGTGCAGAGTATGTTTCAGTATTGATTTCAGGCCAAAAGTATTGGAAGCCTTTTGAAACCATTATGCGTTTTTACCAGCGTCGGATTGATGAAACACTGACTGGATTCCCACAGCTCTCGTTAGAGAATATTGAGACACATGATCAAAAAAGATTATTGTCCGGTGAGCCCTACGAAATTGAGATGATGTATTACTGGTCTGCTTGGGCCGTAGCGCATGCTATAAATCTCTCGAGTTATCACAGTGTTTTATATGCCTACTGGGAAGATCTTTCTGTTTATGGTCCTACAATAGCGTGGGAACGTAATATTGGTATGACTTTCGAAGAGTTTTATGATTCTTTTGCAGAATTTTGGGCTCTTGATAGTCCTACTAAATGGTTCAAGATTGCTTGGCAGATCAATGCGATGTAATAAATCTCTTTCTTACGCTATCTATCTACTAGTGCAAAGGAAATTGTTCCAATTGCAGCGACCTCTCCATTCACCGTAGCTTCAACTTCTCCCCAGCCTAGTTCACGTCGCTGTTTTGTAAGCGTAAATTTTAAGTGTAATGTATCCCCAGGAACCACTGGTTTTCGAAAACGCATTTTTTCAATGCCCCCGAATAAAGGAACTTTCTTTGAAGAGTCAATGCCCCGAAGCATGGTGATGCAGGCGACTTGTGCTAAAGCTTCAACAATGAGTACGCCAGGCATAACTTTTCTTTCGGGAAAGTGGCCTTCGAAAAACCATTCGTTCGCAGTTACGTTCTTGATACCGATACCACGTTTTCCTTCCTCTACTTCTTTCATCATATCTACTAATAAAAAAGGGTAGCGGTGTGGAATTGTTGCTTCAATTTCTTCAATAGTCATTGTGTTATTTTTTTCTGTCATTAGCTAACTCCAGCCAGCGATAATCCAGGTAGTTCTGCACGATCGAGGGATTCCATAAATTTTACAACAGCCGAATCTGGAAATGGTATATCTCCAATTTCTCGATCGTCCGGGTTACCAAGCCCATGGTAATCACTTCCACCAGAAAGGATAAGCGCTAACTCTAATCCTAACTGCTCGTGTTTTGTGATTGTTTCCGATCCATAATGCTTATAGTACGTTTCTATCCCATCTAATCCCATTACAGCAAGTTCATGAACTAGCGTTTCATAGTTTGCTCCTAAAAATATTGGATGCGCAATAAATGCTAAGCCTTCTGCTTCATGAATTAGGGCAATTGCTTCTGCGGGTAAAAGACGTTGTCGCTTTATATCAGCAGGTTTTCCATCGCCCAACCACTTATCAAAGGCTTCTTGAATACTTGAAACATATCCTGAGGTAATCAATGCTCGGGCAATATGGGGACGTCCGATACTTCCGGCTCCTGCTATTTTAAGAATTTCATCTTCAGAGATCGTGATCCCATTTTCACTCAAGATTTTTAAAATTCTCTGCATTCTCGAATGTCGACCAGCACGTTGTTCTTCAAGATACTCTTGTAAAGGTTTAAAGGTTTTCGCAAATCCGTAGCCTAGAATATGAGTATCAACATTGTCATGTAAGACACTGAGTTCTATTCCACAAAGAAGCTGTAACGCTAATGATTCTGCTGTTATTGCTGCTTCCTCTAGGCCATCAGTGGAATCAAGGTCTGTAAGTGCAATTTTTTGTACCCCAGTGTTGGCAGCGGATCGCACAAGTTAAGACG
>JAPYRO010000108.1 GCA_029941095.1 Dehalococcoidia bacterium | reverse complement strand
GTTATAATCGTCGTACAACCAAAATATTTATACATAAGGAAAGGCAACGGCCTAAGGCGGAAAATAGTGGATCCCAAATCAAAAACAGACATCATAAATGAGTATCAACATCACGCTACAGATAGCGGCTCCACTGACGTTCAAGTTGCTTTATTGACGCATCGAATAAGTGAGTTAACAGACCATCTACAAACACACCGCCACGATCACGCTACTCGTCGAGGACTACTAATGCTTGTTGGACGGAGAAGGAGACTACTACGTTATCTACGTAGTAAAGACTCCCCTCGGTACAAAGAAGTCATAGCTTCTCTAGGTTTGCGTGGGTAAAGAGGCTTTAATATCCTTTCCACCAGCGCAAATAGCGTGGAGAGGCGAGTAATGATTCATAGAGTTCAAAGAACAATAGACGGCAAAGATTTAATATTAGAAACCGGTGAGCTTGCATTGCAAGCGGGCGGTAGCGTCAAAGTTCAATATGGAGAAACAATAGTATTAGCGACTGCCACGATGTCAAATTCGGCAAGAGACGGTATAGATTTTTTACCATTAAGTGTCGACATTGAAGAGAGACATTACGCAATAGGTAAAATCCCAGGCAGTTTTTTTAGAAGAGAGGGCCGCCCAACTACCGAAGCTGTATTAGGGAGCCGAGTAACTGATCGAACAATACGGCCATTGATCCCGAAAACAATCAGGAACGAAATACAGGTTTTACTGACCGTCCTTTCTGCTGATAGAGTGAATCCACATGACACGATAGCATTGGTAGGCGCATCAGCAGCGCTGACTATTTCTAATGTTCCCTTTGATGGTCCTGTTAGTGCTACACGTATTGGATATATAGACGGAAAATTAGTGACCAACTTAACTTACGAAAATTTATCTGAAACAGATTTAGATCTTGTAGTTGCGGGCTCCGAAAATGCAATAGTTATGGTTGAGGGTGGAGCTAAAGAGGTAGACGAAAACATAGTCTTACAAGCCCTAAAAAAAGCACAAGAAGTTAATCATCAAATTATTCAAATGCAGCAAGAACTGGCGGAATTAACTTCCAAAGAGAAAACGGTATTTGAAGAAGCTGAGATAGACGACTCTTTTACAAACGAACTTACATCATTTTTGGGGGAGAAACTTGAAGATGCTATAGGTGGTTTGGGCAAAGAAGAGCGAACAGAGTTAACTGACAAGTTATTGTCTGACTCGGTATCAAATTTTGAAGAAACCCATGACCAAGTTAAAATTGAATCGACCTTTGATAAAATATTCAAAGACGGGGTTAGAAAAAATATACTTGCTGGAAACAGACCTGACGGTAGATCCAGCTCCGAGATAAGAGAACTGAGTAGCAAGGTAGGAGTTCTGCCGAGAGCTCATGGATCATCGATATTTAATAGAGGCCAGACTCAGATTTTAAATGTAGCAACTTTAGGTACTTTATCTGATGCGCAAAGGATTGATAGCCTAAGCCCTGATGAAACAAAACGGTACCTTCATCATTATAATTTTCCTCCTTATTCGGTTGGGGAAGTTAGACGGGTGGGGAACCCTGGAAGGCGTGAAATCGGGCATGGTGCACTGGCAGAGAGGGCACTAATTCCAGTAATACCAGATGAATCAGAGTTTCCTTACACCATAAGATTAGTTTCAGATGTATTAGGATCTAATGGTAGTTCTTCTATGGGAAGCGTTTGCGCAAGCACTCTTTCTTTGATGGATGCAGGAGTCCCGATAAAAGCACCAGTAGCTGGTATCGCGATGGGTCTTGTAACTAACGAACAAGATTTCGTTGTTTTAACTGATATTCAAGGTATTGAAGATTCCTTGGGCGATATGGATTTTAAAGTCGCTGGTACGAAAGACGGAATAACTGCTCTCCAAATGGATATAAAACTAACGGGGATTACAGATGAAATACTGGAACAGGCGTTACAACAAGCAAAAACTGCACGCCTCGAGATTCTAGAAAGTATGCTTGCAACTATCCCTGGGACCAGAGAAGAACTTAACGAGTATGCACCACGAATAACGAAATTGACCATCGACACTGAGAAAATTGGAGCACTTATCGGTCCTGGCGGTAAGACAATTAGGAGTATCGTAGAACAATCTGGAGCTACCGTTGATGTAGACAATGATGGAACGGTATTTGTAGGTGCTACCGATATGGTCTCTGCGAATAAAGCGATCAACCTTATTAATGCTTTAACCAAAGACATCGAAGTCGGGGAAAAATATACCGGCAAAGTTGTTAGAACTACTGATTTTGGCGCTTTCGTTGAGCTAACACCAGGAAAAGATGGCATGGTACATATTTCTGAACTTGCAGATTATCACGTACCAAATGTAGAAGATGTAGTAAAAGTTGGAGATGAAATAGAAGTACTTGTAACTGAGATCGACCAGACAGGTAGAGTAAGATTATCACGGAAAGCCTTGCTGAATGAGAGCGGAGATTCAGGAACCATCGGAACTGATGATTCTGAACCAAAAAGCGATAGCAGTGATAGAAGCGATAAAAGCGATAGACCGTCTAGGCGACCCAGGCCTGAAGGTTCGTCTCGCCCAAGGTCAGATTCAGGAAGAAGACCTTCTAGACGTAGACAAGAAGGTTCTTCCGGACGTCCAGACAGGTAAGCGAGGATCCAATTCATGGATGGTAAATTAAGTATTGTTGTAACCGGTGCAACCGGAAAAATGGGTAAACAAACACTCATTACTTTGGCTGAGAATTCCGAATCCATGCAAGTTGTGGGCGTGGTTTCGCAATCGATTAGCACTTCTTTCCTCGAAGATAACAATCTAGATAGGGAGATTTTAGTTAGCCAAACGTTATCAGATTTACTAAAAACCACGACCCCAGACCTGCTAATTGATTTTAGTATTAGGGAATCTGCCATGGAGTCTGCTGTAATATGTGCTGGAAACAACATTGATTTCATAACAGGCACAAGTGGACTGACGGAATCGGATATATCTACACTAGAATCGTTGGCTAATAAACATAATGTGGGAATATTTGTCGCGCCTAACTTTAGTTTAGGAGCTGTTATCCTCCAGCATATTTCTGCATTAGCGGGACGACATTTTGATAACGCAGAAATAATTGAGATGCATCATTCTGGCAAAATAGATGCACCTTCCGGAAGCTCAATTGCGACCGCGAAAGATATGACTAATATCGACCATGGATCTGAATTTACCTCTCCCAAAACAGAGAAATTCAATGTTGAAGGATCACGAGGTGCAGCCATAAATGGTGTAGGAATCCACTCTCTGAGGTTACCAGGGTTGATGGCGAGACAAGAGGTAATTCTTGGTGGAAAAGGTGAAGTACTCAATTTATCTCACACTACACTGAACAGAGAATCATATATGCCTGGCCTTATGTTAGCGATCAATTACGTATCAGATAATAAAAATTTTACTTTTGGACTTGGTTCTATTTTAGACTTATGATCCGAAGTTAGGACAGATATATGCCCGGGAATAATTTAGTAATAGTGGGAGCTACTGGCCTTGTGGGAAGAACATTCCTGAAAGTCCTGGAAGAAAGACGTTTTCCGGTCGATCGGATTAAATTATTAGCGTCTAGTAGGTCCGCCGGAAAACAACTTGAATTTAAAGGGGATAGTATAACCGTACATGAATTCAATCTAGATCAATTTGAAAAAGGAGATATAGCTCTATTTTCTGCTGGGGCTGATTTAAGCAAGAGTGTTGCTCCAATACTAGTATCTAAAGGAGTTACCATAATTGATAATTCCTCTGCATGGCGGATGGAAGATTCCGTACCTCTAGTAGTACCAGAGGTTAATCCGTTAGATGTTAATTTGAACGAAGGAATTATTGCGAACCCGAATTGCTCTACAATTCAACTGGTCGTGGCATTAAACCCTCTGACAACAATCGCTTCTATAGATAAATTGATTGTTTGCTCCTATCAAGCTACATCCGGAGCCGGGGCTAATGCCCTGGAAGAACTGAAACAACAATCTGAAGATATCATCCAACAAAATGAAATTTCAATTGATGAATTCCCTCATCAAATAGCATTTAACGTGATCCCCCAAATCGACAAATTTGAGGATTTTAATTTCACGAAAGAAGAATGGAAATTAGTTAACGAAACCCGAAAAATATTCCATAACCAAGACATGCTAATATCAGCAACTTGTGTGAGAGTGCCGGTAGCGTATGGCCATAGTGAAGCAGTGCACATGGACTTAGATAGGAAAATTTCAGTGGAAGACGCCAAAAATGTCATGGCTAATGGCGAAGGACTCAAAATAATTGATAACCCGAATAATATGGAATACCCTTTGGCTATAAACGCCGAAGGTAAAGATGAAGTGTTTGTAGGGCGTATT
>JAPYRO010000107.1 GCA_029941095.1 Dehalococcoidia bacterium | reverse complement strand
TTTTTGCATCTTGGGTATCTTCTACAGAGCAACATTGACGATTATGCTTAGAAGCCATTTCGACTTCGGTGCTCCAAAGCCTCATGGTGACGCCGATTACTTCATAACCTTGGTTTTTTAATAGATAAGCTGCTACGGAAGAATCAACTCCTCCACTCATAGCGACTACGACACGGTTTTTTGTTTTCATGATGGGCATCAGCATACTCGAAAATCAAGTAAATGCCAATATTTTACCTTCCTAATAATGGCCCTAATGGAACACAGTAGCGAGTAATCTAATCAGGCTATCGCCAGTGCTCCCACTGCCCCCAAAGCTAATACTATTCCTAGCCCTTTTCCTTTTGTAAATTCCTCGTGTAAAAGTATTATGCCAAGTATGGCTGTCACAACAAAACTGAGTTGAATTATAGGGTAAATGATGCTGGCTTCACCGAGTGATAATGCCGTTAGTGTTAGCGATGCCCAGATGAGTTGTAATACTGCGATCCAAGGCGAATATCGTCTTGTTGCTTGGTTGGGCTTCCATTTTTTCGTATATACCACGTAAATACTGGCCGCTACTTGGAAGGCAATTGTTTGGGTCAATAATAATGGTATTGGTTCAGCATCGTTATTTAATGCATATTTGATTAATATCCCCACTATTCCAAAAACGATGGATCCGAGGGAAACGAGAGCAAGTGATGATAGTTGGCTGCTATTAAAATTAAGTGATTTTATTCCTGCAAAAGACATTACACTAAGTAGAGCAAGAGTAATCCCTACAAGTTTTGCTAACGCAAATGACTCACCGAGCAGGATCATGGCTCCTGCAGCTGTGATTACAAAATTTAATCGAAATATTGGTGCGTTTACACTGACATCTCCTGTTTTGACGCTCAATAAAAATAAGGTTAAACCAACATATCCCAATGCTCCTGCTGGTAATCCAATTAGCCATGTGAAAGTATCTAATTTGAGAATGTCACCAGAAACTATAGCGTAAACCCATAAAATGGCGGAAAAAATAACTGACTGCCAAAATATAAATACTCCGGAATCAATACCTCGATTCTGAGCTACTCTGTATAGTAAATCAGCCAATCCCCCTACTAATAAGGCGATCCCGGCTAACAATATTGCTAATGACATTATTTAACTCCTAATTTCTTTAATTTCTTTGATTTCTATTGAAGCAGATTATTTAGTGGAATAAAATAAAACTATGGTAAATAGCGAAACGGAAATAAATGATGATTCTAGTAAATCTTTTGAAATTGCTAGAGAGATTATTAATGTGGCTGAAAATCTTCAAGCGCAGGATATACTCTTGCTTGATGTTAGAGCTGTATGCTCTTATGCTGATGCGTTCGTTTTGCTTTCCGGAGCATCGGATCGCCAAATAAATTCTATTAAAGAAGCGATTGATCAGCATTTCGGTAAAGGTACTCAAAAGTTGCTCCATTCGGAGGGAGACGCTCCCTCTGGATGGATTCTGATGGATTATAGCGACGTTATTGTCCATATATTTTCTCCTTCGGGTAGAAATTACTACGGTTTAGAACATGTTTGGCGTGATGCAAAGGATTTGGTTAGGATTCAATGATCCACGGCTCCATTGTTTGTTCGAATTCAATGATTTCCAATTGATCAAACCATATTGCTATCTCTTCTTTGCCTCGTTCGGTTGAGTCCGAACCATGCACGAGGTTACGACCCACAGTTAAGCCAAGATCGCCTCTTATAGTTCCCGGAGCTGCTTCTGCGGGATCAGTTGATCCGATGGTTTGCCTTGAAATCGAGACCGCTCTTTCTCCTTCAATCACCATGGCTAAGACGGGACCAGAAGTTATGAATCCTATTAAGCTTTCGTAAAAGGGTTTTCCAACGTGCTCCGCGTAATGTATCTCTGCTATCGATCGTGTCGGCCGAATAAGTTTTGCCCCAACGATTTTCAGACCTCTTTTTTCCAACCGGGTTACAATCTCACCTGTTAAACCTCTTTGAACTCCATCTGGTTTCACAAGTATCAGAGTTTGTTCCAATGACATGAAACCTCCCCTATAAACAAAATATTCAAATTAATGGTATCAGATATCAGGCAAATGATTCGAGAAACTAGAGATTATTTAACTTTGTACAATAATTTACTTGAAGTTAAATATTTACATCATCTTAATTACTTTGTATTATATATGAACGAATGTTAAAAAATGACACTGACAAGGCTGATATAATCAAAAATAATCCCCCAAGTGAACTTTATCGTTTACTGGATAGTTTATTTCATCATCTACGATCTCGTGTATCAGAGGAGTGGATGGATGTTGATTTGACAATGCCTCAGGTCAGACTACTGTTTGCTTTGCATCGCAACGGTGCAAGTCGGATGAGCGTTATAGCGTCTCTTTTGGACATATCACTGCCAAATAGTACCGGCCTTGTAGATAGATTAGTCGAGAAAAACCTTGTTGTACGTAAAACAGGTACAGATGATCGCCGATCTGTCTCTTGCGAACTCTCCAGTGCCGGGCAAGAGTTAGTTGAGAGTCTACTTTACTCCAGGAAAAGCTGGTGGGACAGTAGACTCCGTGAACTAGATGAAAAAGAAATCCAGGAGGCCCTCAAGGGCCTTTCTGCATTAATTACGGCTATTAAGAGAGCTGATTAGGAGATATATTGAGCCGATTAGACACTGAGATACCCGGAGTTAACGACCAAGAACCACCTGTTGATTCTGATGGTGAATCGGTTTCTCATCCTCCAGATGATGGTTACCGAGTATCTACGTTTGCTTCCCTTTCGGTTCCAGCCTTTCGTACTTATTACATAGTTGTACTTGGCCAAATGGCAGCAATGAATATGCAGATGGTTGCTCGATCCTGGTTTGTATATGACTTAACTCATAATATCTCTTTACTCGGAGTTTTAGCTCTAGCAAATGCGGTGCCAATGCTATTCCTTTCACTATTCGGAGGAGTGTTAGCAGATAACATATCTAAAAAGAAGGTTCTAATAGCCGGACATATAGCATCGGCATTAGTCACTCTTATGGTTGGTTTTGCCATTGTTTTCGGATCTGTTACATGGTTGCATTTGATGGCAGCGTCCTTTTTACAGGGATGCGTAATGAGTCTCATGATGCCGGCACGGCAGGCAGTTATTCCTGAACTTGTTGGCCCAAGGTTGATCACTAACGCCGTTACCTTGAATGGTGCTGCTATGAATTTGTTCCGCCTTATAGGTCCCGCCTTAGCAGGCTTTTTAATAGCACTTTGGAGTATACAAGGTGTTTATTTCATTATGTCTATTTTATATCTATACGGAGCTTTGTTTTTGCTAAAATTACCAGATACAGGCGGAGTTAGTATTAAAGGTAGTGGTATGTTTTCTGAAATAAGGGAGGGTGTTCACTATATTCGTTCTAATAAAACTATTCTTTCCCTACTAATTTTCACATTACTCTCGTTTGTTTTTTCGATGCCGTATATGTTTTTATTGCCTGCGTTTACAGACAGTATTTTGGTTGTGGAAATGGGCAAAACACTTTCAAGTGAAGGGATCTTTTTGCCGTCATATATATCTGATGGATTGGTAGGGTTTCGCCTTTCTGCTATAGGGTCAGTTCCGTTGGTAGGAGGCTTCTTGGAAACCTTGTCGAGCTCTGCGGCAAGACAGGGGCTACTACTAAGCGTCTCCGGGGTTGGTGCTTTGATAGGTTCCTATTTTATTGCATCAATGCCTGACCGGAATAGGGGTAAATATTTGGTTCTTAATATACTATTGATGGCCGTAAGTTTAGTGGTATTTAGTGTCACAGATTCCTTTTTTGTGTCCTTACTGATTTTCATTCCGTTGGGTCTAGGCCAAGCTGGTAGGATGGCTTTAAGTAACAGTTTGGCTCAAGCGTACAGTGCACCGGAGTATAGAGGTCGTGTAATGAGCATATATATGCTCAATTGGGGAATGACTAGTGTGGGAATTTTTATAGTTGCTTTGATTGCAGATGTCGTTGGAGTTCAAATAGCAATTGGAACAACCGCTGCGTTGTTAGTTGTTATAACAGGGTATTACATCTTAGTTTCGAAACGAATTTACAATTTAGATTGAAGATAAAATTCTTGTTGATTTAATAGGAAAGAGTTTTTATTAATGGTGTTTAATCGTTTTTGGATAATTATTAATTATGCTCAATAAACTTATCCAATCTTTTCATTCTGGGGCGTTTGCCAGTTTATCGGATCTTTTAGGCCAAGGTTCATTTAAGTATTTATTAATGGGCGTTACATCACATGCTTTTACCCTTTGGATGGAGATAGTTGCAAGGAATTGGTTGATTTGGGAGATGACAGGATCTATAGCCGCAGTTGGGCTAGTTAATTTTTGGCG
>JAPYRO010000106.1 GCA_029941095.1 Dehalococcoidia bacterium | reverse complement strand
GCTGCTGATCATCCAGGATACTACTTTAACTATTTTCACGTAAATCTTGATCCCATATTGGAACATGGTTCGACGGTTGAAGCAGGGCAGCTTCTAGGTACACTTGGTTCAGAGGATGCTTGGGGCGAGATCGCCGTTGAAGCGAGAATCAGCCCAACAGAATTTTACTTACTTTCATTTTTGCAAGTAGCGAATGACGATGTGATCCAGCAATATAAAAACAGAGGCTTTGAAACGATCTCAAATGTGATTGTGTCAAAAGAAGCAAGAGATGCTAAACCCTTAGCTTGCGATAGGGATTCTGAAGCAGGCTGGTTTAAAGGAAGTGGTAGGTGGCAACCTTCGGATGCATATATGATTTGGGGTTATGAGAGCGGAGAGAACTGGTTTTTTCTTAATTAATTAAGAAAAATCGTATTACCCGTGATAATTAAATTGGTGTACTCGTTAGAAAGGCATTCCCGGTATTTTTTTTCCACTGGATAATGCTTTCATCATCTTCTTCATTTGTTGAAATTGATTTAAAAGGCGATTTACATCGGCAGGATGAGTTCCGCTTCCTCTCGCTATACGTTTTCGTCGGCTACCTCCAATTATTTCAGGAGACTGCCTCTCTTGAGAGGTCATAGATAGGACGATTGCTTCAACCTTTTTCAGGTCGTTTTCCCCCGGCATTTCAGCCTTGTCTATATTATTAGTGAGTGATTTGAACCCAGGTACCATTTCTAATATTTGGTTCATGGGTCCCATACTTCTTAATTGCTCAAGTTGGACTAGGAAATCATCCAAAGTAAAAGTTGCGTTTTTCAAACGTTTTTCCATCTCGAACGCTGTAGATTGATCGATAGATTGTTGTGCCTTTTCAACTAACGAAACAACGTCTCCCATACCTAAAATTCTACCTGCCAATCGATCTGGGTAGAATGCGTCCAGATCATCAAGCTTCTCACCAGTACCGATATATATAACGGGGATTCCGGTCTCTGCCACTATGGACAGAGCGGCTCCGCCTCTGGCATCACTGTCCATTTTAGTAATCACTATTCCCGTGATTGGTACCCTTGATTGGAATTCGGTAGCAACATTAACAGCCTCTTGACCTGTCATCGCGTCGACAACAAGTAACGTCTCAGACGGGTTTAATGTTTGGTGTAAATCTTCTAGTTCATCCATCAAGTCGTTATCAATTTGAATACGGCCAGCGGTATCGAAAACTAGCCAGTCATAATCTTTAGTAGAAGCTAACTTTAGTGATTCTTTAGCTAGTTCGTTAGGGCTTGATGCTTTCGCATTTGAATAGGTCTCGACTCCGATTCTTTCCCCTAATTTGGTAATTTGTTCTATAGCTGCGGGTCGTTTCAGGTCACCTGCTACCATCAATACTTTGTTGTTATCAGAAAATAGTTTTTTTGATATTTTTGCAGATGTGGTAGTTTTTCCAGATCCTTGAAGTCCAATCATTAGGAGCGTAGCAGGTTTATTATTACTCTTTGAAAGATCCTTTTTATCTTTACCCAGAACTGCTGTTAACTCGTCTTGAAATATCTTGATTATTTGCTGGGATGGACTCACCCCATCCAAGATGTTTTCACCTATTACTCTCTCTTTGATCCCTTGTTGTAAGTTTTTAACGACACGGAAATTCACATCTGCTTCTAACAGGGCTCGCCGTATTTCTTTTAGTACATCGTCGAAATCTTGCTCTGAGATGACACTGTGGCCAGACAGTTTTTTGAAAGCGTTTGATATTTTATCTGTTAAATTCTCGAACATAATTTTCTATAGTTCATCCATATAGATCTTTTTACCTGATTCCATCGACTTTACGGCACCTTCCAGAACTTTTTGGAGCATATACGCATCCTGAAAATTAGGACTTGGCGATGTTGAACTATTAATCCCTTGAACAAATTCTCTCACCATTAACCTAAATGCCATTAATCGATGATCTCTAGTGTCGTCAAAAGGTATGTATTCTCGCGGCATTGCTATTTCTTCTCTAACAGAACTTGTTTGGTCAAATTTGCCACCGAAAACTTTTCCATCAGGTGGCGGGTTGAAGCCAGGATATTCTTGAGGTGTTGATAAAGATCCTGAGCTGCCAAAAATTTCTATGTTTGCGCCACTGCCAAAAGGCATTGCGGAGCTCCCAGCTAATGTCCCAATTCCTCCGTTAGCGAACTCAAGTAATAGCGCAAAAGTATCGTCTGTAGTTGTTTGAACCAGTTTTTCGGTATCGTTATCAAAACGGTCGGGAATGTTCGTTTTTAACATTGACTGTACTGATCTTATATCCCCAAACCAGTGTCTGAAGGCGTCTAGATAATGAGAGCCTAGTCCCCAAAGAAACCCTCCTCGCCATCCCAGATCGGGTTGCACCATTTTCCTGGGTCTGAACTCTTTTGTTGGTCCGACCATCAAACTTGCTTGAAGGAATCGGAAATCGCCTATGTAATTTTCTTCTAGTAATTGTTTCACAAAAGCTCTCTGAGGTGCCCATCTAAATTCATGTGCAACCATAACAGTTTTTTTTGAACTGTTGGCGGCATTCAACATTTGAAGTGCTTCCTGAGCGTTAGTTGCGAACGGCTTTTCACAAAGAATGTGTTTATCTTGTTTTAGCGCTTCCATAACCATCTCATAATGTAAGTGATGGGGTGAACAGATACTAACTGCATCCAAATCTTCCATAGCAAGCAGCTCTTTGTAATCATCAAAATAGTGCGGAATATTGAATTCTTTAGATGCTTCTAAAGCTCTATCTTTGTGCCTTGCAGCTACCGCTAACACCTCAACTCCTTCCGATTGGAAGGCTGGTATATGAACAGTTGTGCCAAATCCTACACCGATGACGCCGATTTTCAATGAATTCTCCTATCAGGATTGTTAAACCAATCAAAAATTAATCACATTATACAGGAATAGCCCCAGAAACCTGTCCCTATTGATATGTTGTATCTGGAATCATTTAAAGGACTACTGAACAAGAATATTGAAGTTATATTGCCCGAGGTGGGACAGCCCGTACCGGTTTGACTGGAGAGGTTTACTAGTGATCGAGTCTAATTGATAAATTACAGTTATAATCATGCACATATATTTGTGCTTGGGGAGGGTTAAATTATGACGGAAGAACTTATTCAGTATGAGGTAAAAGATCGGGTTGCTTATCTGACGATAAATCGTCCGGAGCGCCGTAATTCATTTTCAGAAAACACCAGACGTAAGTTAATAGATAGCTGGATGGATTTTAAAAACGATGATGAAATTGATGTCGCTATTCTTACTGGCGCTGGTAATATTGCATTTACTGCAGGGAGTGATTTACGAGAAATTGCGAGAGGATTAGAGATTGAAAATCCTGACTGGCAACCTCCCGTAGGAAATATCAGTAGTATTGGTTTAGCGGCGATGCAAGGACTAAATATAGAAAAACCAGTGATTGCAGCAGTCAATGGCTATTCTCTTGGTTTTGGTTTTGCTTTGGCCCTCGCGTGCGATATCCGTATTGCTACTCCAAACGCCCGATTCGCTGCGTCTGAAGTCAAGTATGGGCATATGGCCGGTGGTGGGCAGGCTACCCGCCTCGCCAAGATGATTCCCATGGGCTGGGCTATGGAACTTGCGTTAACGGGTGACCAGATCGACGCAGAGACTGCATTGCGAATTGGAGTTGTAAACAGGGTTGTTCCAGAAGCAAAACTGATAGAAGAATGCACCGATATTGCACAACGAATGATCGAATGCGGGCCGACTGTTGTCCGGGAAACTAAGGCATTTATGTACCGCTCTTTAGGCCTACCTCTAGATGAGGCATTAGATCTTGAAGGAGTTTATTATGCTCGTATTCAGGCTAGCGAGGATTACGATATAGGGACAACGGCATTTGCTGATAAAACTAAGCCTCAGTTTGAAAGGAAATAAATCGCTTCGGCGATTATGGTGTTACGGTGACACTTTTCTATATTAAAGATGAAAGTTTTGGAACTCAGGATCAAGCAGGTAAAATAGATTAGTGGAAGCTATTAGCTTTGTATAGTAAATAGTGTTTTATTATTGGTAATTGATAGCGACGCGAGTTACTATTTAGTAAACAAACCGAATAAATTAATGAGGTTAGCAATGTTTGAGATGGATATCGATAGTATTCGCGTTAGTCTTGTTAATTATCAAAGGGTATTGATTCTTAAAGAGAAGAAAACAGAGCGTTTTCTCCCTATTTGGATTGGCCCAGCTGAAGCTGAATCTATCGCGATTCGACTTCAGGGTGTGTCAGTAGGAAGACCAATGACTCATGATCTTTTGGTTAAGATAATAGAAGATTCTGGTGCTAGGATATCTGCTGTGTTGATTTCGGACTTAACAAATGACACCTTTTTTGCAAAAATTGTTTTAGAAAGGGATTCAGAGAAAATTGATAT
>JAPYRO010000105.1 GCA_029941095.1 Dehalococcoidia bacterium | reverse complement strand
GTGCTAGGCCATCAGAGGTCATTGAAGAACTTGGGGACATGCTTGCAATACCTCCAGAAGAAATACTATTGGCTTCTGCTAAGGAAGGTTTGGGCATTGAGGATATTCTAGAGTCAATAATTGATAAAGTTACCCCTCCTAATCAAAACGAAGGAAGACCACTTAGAGCTTTGGTGTTTGACTCAAAATATGATCAATATAAGGGCGTTATCGCGTATGTTAGGGTTTTTGATGGTTCTATACCTGATGCGGCTGATTTGAAGTTAATGTCTAACAGCAAATTAATTCAACCTTTAGAAATTGGCGTTTTCTCCCCATGGTTGCTTCCTGTAGAAGATGGGTTGTCATGTGGAGAGGTAGGATACATTGCGACGGGATTAAAGGATGTTAGGGAATGTAGGGTGGGTGACACCATTACACTTATGGAGGACGGTGCTTCCGATCCTCTTCCAGGGTATAGGCCTCTGAAATCTATGATCTTTGCGGGGTTATTTCCCTCAGAAGGATCAAGATATGATGAATTAAGAGATGCTTTGGAGAAGCTACAACTTAACGATGCAGCTTTATCGTATGAACCTGAAAACAGCTCAGCATTGGGGTTTGGGTTCCGTTGCGGGTTTTTGGGCCTCCTCCACATGGATATTGTGAGAGAGCGCCTTGAGCGAGAGTATGATATCGAAATAATTTTAACTGCTCCAAGTGTGGGGTATGAAATTGAACGAGTAAACGGTGATTTTGACATTATTCATAATCCTGCAGATTTTCCGAACTCTAATTTGATTCAATCTGCCAAAGAACCCTGGATACGGGCGTCAATCATAACCCCAAATGGAATGGTCGGGCCGGTGATGGAATTGATGTCTGACCGCCGCGGTGTCTATAAAACCATGGAATATATACAAACCTCATCAAGCACGGATGAGAGTCTTGCCCGAGTACTGCTTCAATATGAGATGCCCCTATCAGAAATGCTGACCGATTTTTTCAACCAACTAAAGTCTAGAACACAAGGTTATGCTTCACTTGATTATGAATTCATCGAGAATCGTGAATCTGACCTAGTGAAGTTGCAAATATTAGTTAATGAGGAGCCAGTGGATTCATTAAGCCTGATATGTCATAAAGATAATTCTTACTATAGAGGCAAGGCTCTGGTAGCACGATTGAAAGATACTATACCGCGGCAAATGTTCGATATACCGATCCAGGCAGCTATTGGAGGAAAAATTATTTCAAGAGAAACTGTACGAGCCATAAGAAAGAATGTTCTGGCAAAATGCTATGGTGGAGATGTTACAAGAAAACGGAAGTTGCTAGAAAAACAAGCAGAAGGTAAAAAACGGATGCGGAGAGTTGGGCGAGTAGAGGTACCGCAAGAAGCATTCTTGTCTTTGCTTCAATTGGACGAGGATTGATAAAAATGGCTAGTGATATTATTGGTGTAATTGTCTGGTCTGAAAGGCCAAAGGAGTTGGCAGATTTTTATTCTGGTAAGTTGGGCTTGGTCCCCGTTAGTGAGCGAGGCGATTTCACAGCATTTGAGCCTCATCCCGGATTTAGATTTAGTATTGGAGGGCTTCACCCAGACGTAAAAGGGCCCAACAAAGACAGTTCTCGAATCATGCTGAATTTTTCTACCAGTGATATTTTTGCAGATTATAGCCGTCTATCAGAACTTGATATTCCTTTTATTCGGTCTCCCGAAAAAGAGCCCTGGGGTGGTTGGATCGCAACTTTTTTAGATTTAGACGGAAATACAGTGCAATTAATGCAAATAAGTGAATAGTAACTACACAGAAGAACTGGCTCTAATGATTATTTGTTAGATCATGATGAAAATGGTAACGTTTTAGAATACGTATTGGGAGGGTTGCTAGCAATGGAATCAGATTATTTAAAGAATAAGCCTCGATCTTGGCAAGTTACCGAAGGGGTTGAACGTGCTCCCCATAGGTCGATGTTTTACGCAATGGGATTTACTCCGGAGGATTTAAAGAAACCTTTGATAGGCGTAGCTTCAACTGCTAATGAAGTTACTCCTTGTAACCTGGCTTTAGGCAGGCTTGCCAAGCATGTAAAAGAGGGTATTCGGGCAGCTGGTGGAACTCCTATAGAATTTACTGCAATAGCCGTATCTGATGCAATTTCGATGGGTCACGAAGGTATGAAAGCATCCTTAGTGAGTAGAGAGGTTATTGCTGATTCGTTTGAATTAGTTGCCATGGCTGAAGCACTGGATGGAATGGTGACGTTAGCGGGATGTGATAAATCTTTGCCGGGTTCTGTAATGGCTATGGCCAGAACTAATATCCCATCAGTATTTCTTTATGGTGGAACTATTATGCCCGGCCAGCATCAAGGTAAAGATGTCACTATCGTGGATGTTTTCGAAGCTGTTGGGGCCCATGCGGCAGGCACTATACCATTAACTTTGGTACAAGAATTAGAGGAATGTGCTTGCCCGGGGGAAGGCTCTTGTGGTGGTATGTTTACGGCAAATACGATGTCTTCAGTCTTTGAATCGATGGGACTATCGCTTCCCGGTAATTCTTCGATACCCGCGATTGATCCAAGGCGCGAAGAGCTAGCTTTTCAGAGCGGTGAAGCTGTTGTTCAGCTAGTTAAAGATGATCTTAAACCTAGTGATTTGATCACAAGAGAATCCATAGAGAATGGCATTACTACTGCTATGACTATGGGCGGTTCAACTAATGTTGTACTGCATTTGCTTGCTATAGCACATGAACTCGGGATACCACTTGATATGGAAGATTTTCAGACAATCAGTGACCGTACCCCTTTAATTGCAGATATGAAACCAGGCGGTGAGTATGTAATGGCTGATTTGGATAAACTGAACGGTATAAGCTTTGTGCTGGATAGACTGATTGAAGCCGGTTACGTGAATGGGAATTTGCCCACTGTAACGGGCAGCTCCATATCAGAAAATTTGGAACTTATTGATACCAATATGAGCCAAACAAAGAAAATTATTCATGATCTTACCGACCCGATGGAGAAAACTGGCGGTATTGTTATTTTGTCGGGAAATTTAGCTGAAGAAGGAGCAGTCATTAAAACTGCTGGAACCTCTGTGAAAAAACATGTTGGACCAGCAAAAGTTTTTGATCGAGAAGAGGACGCTTTTTTAGCTGTTCAAAATCAAGAGATTGTGGCAGGCGATGTCGTTGTAATCCGCTACGAAGGCCCTAAAGGTGGTCCAGGTATGAGGGAAATGCTTGGTGTTACAGCAGCTATAACGGGGCAAGGTTTGGGAGAAAAGGTAGCTTTACTGACGGATGGGCGATTTTCAGGAGGCACTCACGGAATAGCAGTGGGCCACGTGGCACCCGAAGCTATGGTTGGAGGAACCTTGGCAATTGTGGAGAACGGCGACACAATATCTTTAGATATAAATAAGCGAACGATAGAATTAAAACTCAGCCCGAAGGAAATAAAAAATAGGTTAGCTAATTGGAAAGCCCCAAACCCTAAGCACTCGACTGGCGCTCTTGCGAAGTATGCTAAATTGGTCTCGTCGGCCTCTTTGGGAGCTGTAACACAGTGAGTCCAACAGAAAACGAATCCTCTCCTCAAATTAAACATTTAAGGTTGGAACCTGATGGTATACATGTGGTTTGGTCAGATGGGAGAGGAAGTGCATTCCCTTACCGATTCTTGCGTGGCAATTGTCCATGTGCGATCTGTGTAATGGAAGGAACGAACCAGCGAGTAGTATTTGAGAAAGATGTTCCCGAAGATGTTTTAGCTATAGATTGGATGAGTATTGGACGTTATGCGGTTCAATTTTTGTGGTCTGATGCCCATGAAACAGGAATTTATCCTTTCAGATATCTTAGAGAATTGGAATCAGTGCTGGGTGGATAATTAATAAACCCCTAGTTGATTACTTGATTGCTCCTAAATGTGTGAATTCTTGGATTTCTTTTTTTGTTAAGCCTAGTATTTCTCGAAATACATAATCGTTATCATCACCCATTAAGGGTGTTCTACCATTGGCCGAGGATGAAGACAGTGATGGGATTCCAGGCAATCCTTGATGTGATAATTTCCCCCATGGCTCTTGATTGTTGTCCACTATATGGGCTCTAGATCTCATTTGTTGGTTGGTAAATAGGTGTTCACCTTTAAGCATGACTCCTGCCGGTACTCCTAGAGATTGAAGAAGATGCATTAATTGATGAGGATAATGAGAAGAAGACCAATCAGCAATATTTGAATCCAGCTCTTTCTTATTATTTTTTCGATCGTCGATGGAGCTAAATTTCTTATCGCTGACCCACATTGGCTCACCTAGCGCGATTTTAAATCCCTGCCATTCTTCTTCGGTTTCTATAGCTAGTACGATCCACTCATCTTCTCCGAGGCAGGGGTAAGCCCCATATGGAGAATATTGCTGACCAAGTATTTCGTCATACCCTTGTGCGTCCCATTGCTTTTTATTCACTGTACTATCTAATATAGAAGGT
>JAPYRO010000104.1 GCA_029941095.1 Dehalococcoidia bacterium | reverse complement strand
GATGAAACGGCTTTAAAAGACCTTGGAGTAGGAGATTATGACATAGCGATTGTAGGTTTCGGTCGAGACGTGCCTACAAGCCTTATGGTTACAGCTTTATTGAAAAACCTTCAGCTTCCATACATAGTTGCCCGATCGCATGACGCTCTGCACGGTGCCACGCTCGAACGCATAGGAGCAGATAAAATAGTCTCCCCAGAAGAAGAAACTGGCGAAAGGCTCGCACATAGTCTTGGATACCCTAAGGTTGTCGATTATTTGGGCGTCTCTCGAAATTTTGGCATCAGTAAATTTGTTCCAAGCGAAACTCATGTAGGTAAAACCCTTGAGGAAATAGGTTTTAGCGATGGAACAGACACGGAAAAAGCAACAGTAGTTCTAATGCGACGTGGGCAAAACGAGATTATTTACTCGCCTGATAGATTTGAAAAATTAGCAGTAGGCGATGAGCTGGTAATCGCCAGCCTTGATGAAGCCCTGGACGACCTAATGTCTATATAAGAGATTACCTCTTTGCAAACTCCAAACCAGATGTTCCAGATAAACTGAACAAATTAGATGGGAGGCCCCATAATGGAAGACTCTAAATCTAACGGCTTTGCACCACAGGAATACGGCTCTGATGTCATTGTTGATACGTTGCATGGCCTTGGAATCGACTACATTGCCATGAATCCTGGAGCAACGTTCCGGGGAATCCATGATTCCATTGTAAACCACCTCGGGAACCAGCAACCCGAGCTTATTCTATGCAACCACGAAGTGATAGCTGTTTCGTTAGCCCAAGGGTATGGTCGAGCAGCAGGAAAGCCGATGGCGGCATTCGTTCATGATATTGTAGGGCTACTGAACGGTTCCATGGCAATATTTGATGCTTGGATGGGTCGTTCCGGAGTGTTAGTACTAGGAGCGACAGGGCCTGTTGACACTAATCATCGCCGGCCATGGATCGATTGGATCCACACCGCCAACGTGCAGGGCGAAGCCGTAAGAAACTTTGTGAAATGGGACGACCAACCCGCGAGCATCGAAGCCTCCGTTGAATCACTAATCCGGGGGTACAACCTAGTAACATCAGAACCACTGGGGCCAGTATATATATGTTTCGATGCCGACGTTCAAGAGCAAAAATTGGACACCCCCTACAAGCTTCCAGATTTTTCACAATACCCAAAACCAACAAGGCTTCAGGCTGATCCAAGTGCACTCGAAGAGGTGGCAAGTCTACTTATCGCCGCTGAAAACCCCGTTGTGCTAGCAAACTTCCTTGGGAGATCGGATGAAGCTGTGCAAGGCTTAATCCAGCTAGCAGAAAGTCTCTCTATACCAGTAATAAATGGAGGTGATTTCTTCAACTTCCCTACGCGCCACCCCCTATACGCTGCTGATTCCAAGGACACTCTTTTGGCAGAAGCTGACGTTGTTTTAGCTTTGGACGTTTATGATCTCCAGCAAGATCTTACCGTTGTTAATAGAGATACACGAACGACCAAGGATATCCTAAGGTCAGATACCAAATTAATCGACATATCACTTAGACAACTGCTAACAAAAAGTTGGGCAGATGATCATGGGCACCTCTATCCGACAGAAATTTCTGTTGCTGCAGAAACATCACTAGCCTTACCAGCCCTAGCAGAAATTGTTCAACGCAAACTAGACGATGAAACTGTTTCTCTTGCGAAAATTGTAGAACGGAACCAGCGTATCAAGAGCCTTCATGAAACCAGCTTGGCCAAAAACCAGGGTATCGCTAAAAACCAGGCTGGAGAGCACCCTTTAGCTCTCTCGACAATCACACAAGAATTGTGGGAAGTTGTAAAGGAAGACGACTGGGTAATCGGTAATGGCAACCTGCGTGGCTGGGTTCAGAAGCTATGGGACATCGAGCATCCCTACCAAGACATGCGGGCGCGCGGGGGCGGAGGACTTGGAGAAGGTCTGGGTCATGCCATTGGAGTTGCACTCGCTAATCGTGACAAAGGAAGGTTAACAATCAATATTCAATCTGACGGAGACATGCTTTTCACTCCAGCTGCATTATGGACCGCCGTTCATCACCGTATACCCTTACTGATTATCATGTACAACAACCGCAGTTATGGAAACGATCTAGGGCACCAAGGTTCTATGGCAAATGTCCGCTCTCGACCAATGGAGCGCAGGACCATCGGGATCGACATTGATGATCCTAACGTGGATTTCGCAGCTTTGGCACGTTCCTTCGGTGCATGGGCAGAAGGGCCTATAGAGAAAATTGAAGACTTGGGCCCCGCCATCAAACGTGCAAAAGACGAGGTTATGATAAACGGTCGAGTCGCTTTAGTAGATGTTTACACTCAAACTTTATAGTTCAGCTCTAAACATTGACACTCCCCGATGTTTGAGGGATTTACCCTTTGCATGAACCCAAACTAGATATACACTTATCGTGCGATACCATAAAATTAACGTTATTAATAACGTACTAATAGGAGATTTGTCTTATGCCACAGGTTAGCCCTCACGTCTATCAATGCCATATCCCTGATAAACATTACATGCATCCAGGAGGAACCAATATATTTTTTATCGGCGATCCCAAAAAAACTATGCTCATCCTCGATACCGGTGAACATGACCGCTCTTGGACAAAGCAGATACTGGACTATTGGAAAGACGAACTAGGAAGCCCCAAAATATCGTCTATACTAATTTCTCACGGACATGGAGATCACACGGGTGGAGTAGATAGAATTCAGGAAGCAACCGGTGCAACAGTAAGGTGCCATCCTAAGTTAGTCAAAGAGCTTAGGCGAGTATTATCAGATGATGATAAGGTAGTTCCACTAAAATCTGGTGAGATGTTGCGGTTGGGTGATGATGTAGCTTTAAGGGCAATTTTTACACCCGGACACGCAGTCGACCATGTCTGTTACAACTTGTCAAAAGAGCGAGTACTGTTTACAGGGGACACCATTCTAGGAGCCTCTTCTTCTTCGGTAATGGACCTTAAAGACTATATGAAAACTCTGGAGAAATTAGCAAAACTTAGAGTAGATACGATATGCCCCGCTCACGGACCAGTAGTTCCCTCTCCAAAAGGCCCTGTATTGGCAAAATCTTATATAGACCATCGTAACATGCGTGAAAAACAGGTTTTGGAGACACTTGAGAATGGAATAGACAGCATAGAATCAATCCGAAAAACTGTTTACCCAAAAAATTTGAAGAAAGACTTAAGGAAACCTGCTGAGAGAAACATAAAAACCCATCTGGATAAATTGATAAAGGATAAGATCGTGGAAGAGGTTGAGATCACCTACAAACTTGTAAACTAGAAACGGAGCTCGAAAATGGCCGGTGGATCTTGCATATTCTGCGATTTGAAAGAGTCACAGGATCCAACCCAGTTTTTATTTAACAATGAATTCGTTTACGCGATCAGGGACATTAATCCCAGGGCTCCCGTTCATATACTGATAATTCCCAAAAAACATATTTCCGATGTATCTGAGATTATGATTGAAGACAATGTTATTCTTTCACAGATGTTTGTTGCAAGCACTGAGATTTCAAAAAATGAAGGAGTAAACACAAGTGGCTATAGATTAGCGATAAACAAAGGGAAAGACGCGAATATGAGCGTCGATCATCTCCATATGCACCTGCTGGGAGGTAGAACCCTTGAAAAAGAAGGCTAATTTGTTCCTCATGACAAATTTCGGGCAAACCTAATACGTGATAATATTGCATTACTTTAATGAATAATCTTATAAATAGGATAAAAAAAGTGGTCGGAGCCTCAGACAATTCCGACATATCAAGACCTATATCAAGTGTCCTTGTACCGGTCGCCGGATTTCCAATTGACAGAGAAGCACTACAGCTTGCCCTTAAAGTAACGTCCTCATCACATGGGCAAATTTTCGCTGTATATGTCGCTGAAATACCTCTTTCGTTGCCATTAAATTCTCTTCCCCCCAAAGATTTAGAAAAAGGTGAGAAAATACTTTCCGAGCTAACCGAATACGCGACCGCCAATAATCGCTCTATTGAAACAGAATTGCTTCTAACCAGATCAAAGGGAGATACACTTATAAATGAATCAATTGAAAGAGAAGTAGATTTAATAATTATGGGAATACAATATACGAAAAATCATGGGGAGTTTGAATTGGATGAAGCAGTAAATAACCTTCTTCAAAACTCTCCTAAATCTGTCTGGATTCTGAGGGAATCCACAGAGGGAACGCGATCATGAACATCATCATAATGGGCTGCGGAAGAGTAGGCTCCTCTTTAGCATCTAAACTCGATGATGAAAACCATTCGGTGACTATACTAGATCTTGATTCGCACTCATTTAGAAGATTACCTGGCAATTTCAAAGGTACGGCAATGGTAGGTAGCGGAACTGATCAAGGTACTTTAGATAGAGCAGGAGCTAGCAACGCTAATATGTTCATAGCTCTAACACAGGGAGACAATCGTAACTTAACCGCCGTTCAAATAGCCAAACATATATATGGTGTGCCAAGAGTCATATCACGGGTCTACGATGATAACCGGGCGAAAATTTTTGAAAAATTGGGTGTTGAGACATTTAGTTCTACCGGGATAATCT
>JAPYRO010000103.1 GCA_029941095.1 Dehalococcoidia bacterium | reverse complement strand
ATATGATCCTTGTCGCCATATTTGGGTTAGTGGTTGTATATTTCATAGTTGTTTTTAATGAGGCACAGCGTAGGATTCCGGTCCAATATGGAAAAAATGTGATACAAAGAGGAAGAGTATATCGTCAGTCTGGCGCAAGTTTTATTCCGCTAAGAATTAATTCTGCAGGAATGATACCGCTTATTTTTGCTTTCTCCATACTTATGTTACCCCCGACAATCGCAAGTTATTTTCAGCAATCATCCAATGGGACGGTTGCTGGGGTAGCAGATTTTTTCGCACGTAATTTGGGTCCAACCGAGGCATTTTATTGGATAGTTCTATTTTGGTTAGTGGTTGGATTTACCTTCTTCTACACTATAGTTTTATTTCAGCAACAGAACATGGCAGAGAATCTTCAAAAAAACGGAGGTTTTATTCCTGGGATTAGGCCCGGCGATCCAACTCACGAATACCTGATGCGTATTTTGACTAGAATTACCTGGGGGGGATCTATTTTTCTTGGGCTGGTGGCTATAGTCCCATTTTTCGCTTTAATATTGACCGGAGTCCAGGCGTCTGCTATTTCTTCAACGGCGTTGTTGATTGTTGTCGCAGTAGTATTGGATACCATGCGACAACTACAGTCTCAATTATTACAGCGGCAATATGAAGGGTTTATGTGATATTTCTATGAACGAAAGGTTAGTGTGTTGCGTATTATTTTGTTAGGTGCCCCCGGCGCAGGTAAAGGGACTCAAGCAGCTGTTATTTCTCGAAAGCTAACTATACCTCATATCGCAACAGGTGATCTTTTTAGAGCTGCCCTAGGTCAAGGAACTGATTTAGGTAATAAAGCTAAGGCTTACATGGATAAAGGAGAATTGGTCCCTGATGACGTAACCGTGGCTATGGTATTAGAGCGGATATCTGAAGAGGATGCCAAGAGTGGATACATACTGGATGGGTTCCCACGAACAGTTAACCAAGGCACGGCGTTAGACCAAGCGCTAGAGGTAAATCAGCAATCAATTGACTTGGCTATTTTAGTGGATGTTTCTGATGAGGAATTGATTCGGCGTTTAAGTGGCCGATCCATTTGTAGGACTTGCCAGACTCCTTATCATTCTGAAAATAATCCCCCGAAAGAAGCTGGTGTATGTGATTTAGATGGTGGAGAATTATATCAAAGAGATGATGATAAAGCTGAAACCGTTGGAAATAGACTTCAAGTCTATTCAAACGAGACGGCTCCTTTAATTCATTTTTTTGAATCACAAGGTAAATTGGTTCGGATCAATGGGGAGCAAGATATTTCTGTTGTTGAAAAGCAACTATTTGATGTTATAGACGCAAAATAGAGCAAGGTCTGTATATAAATTGGCAATTAGTATTAAATCATCTCGGGAAATAGACCTGATGCGCAAAGCTGGTCATATTGTAGCCAGTGTATTGGATGTGTTGAAAGATGCTTCTAAACCGGGTATAACGACCGCTATTTTGGATGAGATAGCTCGAAAAGAGATTGTATCGTTAGGTGGTAAACCATCTTTTATAGGCTATATGGATTATCCAGCTCATATTTGTACCTCATTCAACGAAGAAATTGTTCATGGTATACCTAGTAACCGAAAAATCGAAGAAGGTGATGTCCTTTCGATCGATTGCGGAGCCATATATCAGGGATATCATGGTGATGCCGCAATATCATTATGTATTGGGGATGTCCCTGATGAAACATCTAAACTCGTTGAGGATACTAGACTATCTATGGTTAAAGGAATTGAGTCTAGCTTAATAGGTAACCGTATAGGGGATATTTCTAATGCTATACAGGTTTATGCCGAAAAGCGAGGGTATGGAATTATACGTGAATATGTTGGCCATGGTATAGGTACAGAGATGCACCAAGAACCAAGTGTTCCTAATTATGGTTCATCAGGGAAAGGATTGATTTTATCTAGTGGACTTACTATAGCGATAGAACCTATGTTGACCTTAGGTGGTTGGCAAACGAATGTAAGTGATGATAAATGGACTGTATCTACAAAAGACGGAAGTATTTCTGCCCATTGGGAACACAGTATCGTTGTTTCTAGAGATGGACCTGAGGTGTTAACAAGCTTGACTGGACGCCCATAGGGGTAGATTGGAGTTAGTATATATGTCATACTATCTATTCGTGCACAGAAAATGAGAGTGTTTTATGGCTAAAGCAAATAAAAAAGAGATCATTGAAGTTGAAGGGACCGTTAAGGAAGCTTTACCCAATGGAATGTTTAGAGTTGAGTTAGCAAATGAACATCTGGTTTTGGCGCACGCATCTGGAAAGATAAGGTTGAATTTTATAAGAATATTACCCGGCGATAAAGTTTTAGTAGAGCTATCGCCTTATGACCTTAAAAGAGGTCGTGTTACCTATAGGTTTAGATAAATGAGGATAATTTTTGGATGAAAGTATCTACTTCCGTAAAAGTACGATGTAATAATTGTAGAGTAGTCAGGCGACACCGCAGAGTCATGATTATTTGCTCGAACCCAAAGCATAAGCAGAGGCAAGGGTAAATGAGAGGGGCTGATTAATTTGCGTATTGCAGGTGTTGATATACCAGACAATAAAAAGATACCGTATGCCCTAAGATATATTTACGGCATTGGGCCAAAGAGATCGCAAGATATTGTTGATAGATCAGGTGTTGACCCTGATATCAGAACTAAAGATTTGAACGAGGACGAGACCTCCAGAATTCGAGAAGCGCTAGAACGCGGCGGCTATTTAATCGAAGGAGATTTACGGCGTGAGATAGCTATGAACATAAGGCGTTTGGTAGAAATAGGGGCCTATAGAGGCGTAAGACACAGAACAGGATTACCTGTCCATGGTCAGAGGACCCGAACTAACGCGAGAGGACGCAAAGGGGTCAGGAAAACTGTTTCTAGAGGTGGCCGAAGAGTATAAAAATATATTCAGCAAACTTGAGAAGAGTATTAGTCGAGAACGTATAAAAGATGAATTAGGAGTATGTTAAGTAGATATGGCAAGGCAAACTAGAAGAAGGACTAGGAGAAGAGAACGTAAGTCTGTCCCGTTTGGGCGGGCGTATGTTTATGCTACCTTCAACAACACGATAATTACATTTACAGATCCTGTAGGTAATGTAATAGCTACCGGCAGTGGTGGCGTAGCTGGATTTAAAGGTTCAAGAAAAGGTACAGCTTTCGCGGCACAGAGAGCGGCCGAAGATGCTGCTCGCGCTGCGATGGAGCACGGGTTGCAAAATGTTGATGTTCGAGTAAAAGGCCCTGGGAGCGGGAGAGAGGCTGCAATTAGGTCTTTGCAGACAGCCGGGTTAACGGTTACCTCAATACGGGATATCACTCCTATACCCCACAACGGATGTAGACCACCAAAGAGAAGACGTGTTTAGGAGTTAATGGATGTCAAGATATACTGGCCCATCATGTCGGTTATGTAGAAGGCAAGGTATCAAACTCTTTCTTAAGGGAGAGAGATGCTATACGCCAAAATGTGCTATCGAAAGAAGGAGAGCGGCTCCAGGTAGCTCTAATTCGCCTACTCGCCGGAGAAGAAGATTGTCCGAATTCGGTACCCATTTGAGAGAAAAACAAAAAGCTCGTTATATTTACGGGGTACAAGAAGCCCAATTTAGAAATCATTATGCAAAGGCAGCGAAACAAAAGGGACCTACAGGCGAGAACCTACTCCGTATATTGGAGACTCGCTTAGATAATATAATTTTCCGTTTGGGCTGGGCTGATTCTAGGAAGGAAGCTCGCCAAATTGTGAATCACGGACATATTGCCTTGAATGGTAGAAGATCTTCTACTCCTTCTATACAGGTCAAAATCGGAGATAAAATGACTTGGATGGAGAGATCTAAAAAATCTACTTTGCATGAAATATCTGAGCATCAAGCTACCAGGAAAACAGCTCCTAGTTGGCTGCAAAAAGATGATAAATCTATGGAAGGTAGTATGATCAGCCTACCAGAAAAAGATGATAATGATGTAAGAATAGATGATCGTTTGATAGTGGAATTTTATTCCAGATAGTGTGAGCAATAACAATATTTTCATCATCAATGAAATTTAATAATGAATTTGGAGGACCTTAGTTGACTTTTGCTACTGATATACCCGATCCGGAGCCTCAAAGGCTTCAGCCAAGGATTATTGTTTCTGATGAATCAGAATCCTATGGTAGATTTGTAATAGAGCCACTGGCTCAAGGTTTCGGCGTTACACTAGGTAATGCCTTACGTCGTGTTTTGCTGAATGCGCTTCCAGGTACAGCCATAACGTCTGTTCATATAGATGGCGTGGATCATGAGTATTCTACTTTAAAGAATGTTCAAGAAGATATGATTGATTTTTTGCTCAATGTAAAAGGTATTCGCTTAAAATCTATTTCTGGTAATCCAGGTAGTCTACGACTCGAAATTAAAGATCGTGGGGGTTTAATTACCGCTGGTGATATTGAACCTAACGGCGATGTTGAAATAGTTAATCCCGAACACCCATTGTTGAAGTTAGATAACGATAAAGCGAAAATCTCAATGGAATTCTCGTTCGAATCAGGAACTGGTTTCAAACCTGCAGACGACCATGATTCTCAGGTAATTGG
>JAPYRO010000102.1 GCA_029941095.1 Dehalococcoidia bacterium | reverse complement strand
TAACTAAAAACACTGATTAAAAAAAACCATACTAGATTATTAACAAAATTATCCATTTACTTAACTACTACTTACTTATTCTTCGCATCACAACCCAGAACGAAAAACCAGCCCCACCTATAGCAAAACCAATAATCATGCCTGTATAAGAATACCAAGGATCGCTCGAAAAAATGGCGGTAAGGAACCCCATGCCACCAGAGACGAGAGTTCCCGCGGTAATAGCTCTACCTATTTTGTTTTTTGTCTTGCCATCCATACAGGAATATTATCATATCGTTAAGTTAATTCTTGATTCTCGCTAAGCAACATGAAGATACACTAACGACTACGAGAAAAATACCATCAATAATGAGAGTAAAAGGATTACTAATAGATGAGAGATGAGATTAATGGAAGAGATATTCTCATGGAATATAAGTTTTCTATCCCTAGAAAACTTATATTTAACAATCCAAAGTAAAAATAAAATTAAAGTAAATAGAATAAACCATGGTATGTCTTGAGCTGGATGAAATCCCTCATCAAAAATAATAATAAAGACTGAAACCCACCAAAGAAGGTAAATTGTTAAATAGATTGAATATAAATTTTTTAAGAAAAGTTTCAAAATACCCGTTTAGACGCTTTATTATCTAATCCATACCCTTCTTCTATATACTATAATTCATGTCTAATAAGAGGTGCAGTATGAAAGAGTTTATTGCGAGTAGCTTAATTAAAGAACTCAAAAAGATTTCTAATCCAAATATCGCTAAGCATTCTCAAGGGTTTTTTAAGACAGCAAAAGGTGAATATGCAGAAGGCGATAAATTCTTAGGTATCAGAGCGCCAGCCCTCCATAAGGCAGCAAAAAAATATAATACGCTTAACCTCAATGAAATTACTCGCTTGTTAGCCTCTCGTTTTCATGAAATAAGACTTGTTTCGTTATATATCTTGGTTAATCATTATGAAAAAGCTAACCTAAATACTAAGAGCGAAATAGTAAACCTATACTTGAGTAACATAAAGCATATCAACAATTGGGATTTGGTCGATGCATCTGCACATAAAATTCTTGGTGACTTCTTGATGGACAAGGAAAAAGATTTACTTTATACATTAGCGACTTCACCAAATTTATGGGAACGACGAATAGCCGTAATGGCCACATTTCAGTTCATTAAAAATGAAGCATTTGATGATACGCTTAGGCTTTCTAAACTTCTTCTCAATGATACTGAAGATTTAATACATAAATCTGTTGGGTGGATGTTGCGAGAAATGGGGAAAAAAAACATTAACCTAGAAAAAGAATTCTTGGATAAACATGCACTCAAAATGCCACGAACTATGTTGAGATATGCTATTGAGAAATTTCCTCCAGACCTAAGGCAACAATACCTCCTCAGCTCCACCAAACAAGATATGTAAATACCTTAATAACCCTAATACCCCCTGCTAAAGAAAAACCCTGCACATTTCCATGGATGCTTTTGAGGTGAGGAATCCTCTTATCCCCTAACTTGATTGCACAAAGAGGACTAGGGTTACCTAGATAAAACTATCTTGCTTATCCTAAATTAATGAACGCTAGTTTATTATTACACGGATACGTATAAGCCTTCCCTCGATTCGAGAGAGGCCTGAATACTTTACGTCCCTTAGAGTATGGTGGTATGGTGCCAGTTATAAGGGAATTCTCTTTTACGATTGGGACTGAGGGGGAGGAAAAGGTCATGGATTTTAAATCATCAAAAGAAGATGAAGAGTTTAGACTAGAAGTTCGTCAGTTTATCCAAGATAATTGGGATCCAAAAGGATTTTTAGGACACGAGATGGCTGTTCGATCCTGGGACTTTGATAATCCACTTTCTCGAGAAAATGATAAGGAATTTACCAAGAAATTAGTTGACCAGGGCTGGTACACAATGTCATGGCCAAAGGAGTACGGAGGAGGAGACTATCCTCTAAGCAAGCAGTTCGTATATACAGAAGAGTTAGCTTATGCCGGAGCTCCTGGGGGTTCACCCGCTTCCAACATTACTGGCGCTATCATGATGCACGGATCAGACGAAGCTAAGAAAACTTTTTTGCCTAAAATGGCTGCTGGAGATATTGAATGGGCTCAAGGTTTTTCGGAGCCAAACGCTGGAACAGACCTTGCCAGCTTACAAACACGAGCCGTTGAAGATGGCGATGATTATGTTGTAACCGGTCAAAAAATATGGTCCTCTGCGGCTCAACTCGGTGACTGGTACCACGTACTAGTACGGACCGATCCAGATGCACCTAAACACAGAGGTATAACATATCTGATGATGAACCTAAAAGATGAAGCTGGGGAAAGACCAGAAGGTCTAACTCTACGTCCATTATACGATATGATGGGTCGCTGGAGATGGTGCGAAGTCTTTATGGATGAAGTCAGAGTCCCCAAGAAATATGTTCTCGGTGAGGTTAATAGAGGCTGGTATGCAGCAATGACCACACTGAATTTTGAGAGAACCGGTACCGAAGGCCCAGTTCGGCATATAGGTATTCTTGATCGATTCCTTGATATGCTTAAAACGACCAAATTTAACGGCGAATCACTACTCGAAGATCCACTAGTAAAGCATAAAATCGCTGATCTTCGAATAAGATTAGAAGCCGATAGAATGTTGGCAGTAAGAGTGGCTTGGATGCAGGCACAAGGGGAAGTCCCTCAATCAGAAGGTGCGATCTCAGGATTAGCAAACCAAATTACTGCTAAGTTACATTTTTGGCCGCTATTAGCAAAAATACTTCAAGATTACGGGATATTGAACGTCGGAGAAGAACGAGCTCCACACAACGGACTTTATGGAGGGTATAATGCCATCTCTTTGAGTCAAGGATTCGGTGGTGGTGGTGGAATCCTCCTCGGCCCAAGCATTATTGCTCAAAGAGGCCTTGGGTTACCTAGATAACGCATTATTAAATACGTTTAGAATAATAGATAGTGTTGCCGCTATTTGATTAGAAAGCTAGTTGCGTAGTTTATACATAGAGGTTTTTGCAATTAATGGAATCAAAATATCGCTTTGTGTTCATAGTTTCTTTAGCTACGGTAACTATATTATTAGTTCTTAATAACCAATTGATGCTCGGACCACTTCTAGTTCCTATTTCCGATGATTTGAATACTAGCATAGCTTTAACAGGCCAGTTAGTTGCTATCACGTCATCGACTTGGGCGATCAGTGGTCCCAGTGGCGGTCCTTTTTCCGATACCTATGGAAGAAAACCCGTAGTTTTAGTAGGGATCACGACAATGATAGTAGCAAACCTGCTAACAGCAACCGCCAAACAGTTTATTAGCGTCGCCATTGGTCGATTGCTGCTCGGGTTAGGCGCAGGGTTAGTACCACCTACAATCGTCGCAACCATCGGAGATCATGTAGATATAAAATCCAGAGGGAAAGCTATCGGATTTATGATGGCTTTTAGTCGGGTCGGTACTATTATAGGACTCCCTTTAATAGCAATGTTAGCGGACTCGGTGAATTGGCGAATTCCTTTCGTAGTGATAGCCGCTCTATTATCAATTCTTGCAGTTAGTTTTATTTTCATCTTCCCATCACCCAATACAAGCAGTCGCCAATCTCTGGATTTTTTTTCACGGATATATAACGCTATTAAAACACCAACTTTTCGACCTCTCTTGACCGCAAACCTAATGACTCAAGCATGTGCACATTTAATCACAACTTACTTTGCTTCTCTGTTAGTTTCTAGATATAGCTACACGGTGTCTCAATCAGGTCTTGCAAACGGAGTAGTTGTAGGAGGCATGGCATTAGGGAATATAAGCGGAGGCCAATTAATTGGAACACCGTGGGGGCCAAAAGCCGCTTTAGGAGCTCTTGTATTAACTAGCATGATGGGTCCCGCTGCTTTTTCAGTTGAATCGAGTAGTCTATTTACCATCTTATTCTCTTCGATAATGGGATTTGGGGTAATGTTTGCTGTAACCAGCTTCTTAACCATCACTACTAACTTGAATCAAGAAGCTAGAGGGGCTTCTGTGGGCCTCTTTGCGGCTTCTAATCAAATAGGCGCCGTGCTAGGAGCAGTAAGTGGTGGTATATCTCTAGAAGCAACTTCTTCGTTCTCTGGATTAGGATTAATCATCGCCTTACTAGCTTTAACTGGTGTTTGTGCCGGCATCTTAGCACTATTTCGAAACCCTAATAAAAAGCAAGATATTATCAATTACCCAAAAGAAGAAAATAATCCGATAGAGTAGTATATTAGGCAAAGGAAACTTAAAATAGTGTTTATAAAATAAGTGGAAAATGGAGCAAGGCATGGATTTTCAATTCACCAAAGAGGAAGACAAACTTAGAAGTGACGTAAAGAGTTTTGTGAACAAAGAGTGGGATGCCGAAGGATTGGATCTTTGGAGTTTTTCTGGCCCATTACCATACAATATCGATGACCTCCATGGTCAAGAATTAATTAAGACTTTTTCCAAAAAATTAGCCCAAAAAGGCTGGTATACGATGCACTGGCCGTCAGTATTTGGTGGACAAGAAGCACCTATATAAACTCAGTTAGCTTACCTAGAGGCAATGGCATATAACGGAGCTCCAATATCGGTTGGAGGAGGTTTAATAGC
>JAPYRO010000101.1 GCA_029941095.1 Dehalococcoidia bacterium | reverse complement strand
CCAATAAACTGATGTATGAAAAACTGAAGTCCGAAGCGGATGCAATGTGGAGCGCTCGAGTTAATTCAGAACATCCGAGAATAATGGTTGGTGTTTCCGCATCATCTAATTGTGTAGGGGCGTCACGTACTTTACAGAAAATCCGTGACGAAGTTAAAGAAAAATATGAAGGCACTGTTGTCGAAGAAGTGGGAGATATTGGATTTTCTTGGGCTGACCCGGTAGTACATGTATCTTTACCTGGGAAACCTCAAATAACTTATGGGAATATTAGCGATGAGGAGGTACCAGATCTTCTACGCGATATTTTGGTCAAATCGGATTTCAGAGAAGATTTATCATTAGGCGTTTCAGGTGATCAGAGTTATGAGGGTATGCCGCCGCTAATAAAACAACCCTGGATGATCCATCAAAAGCGGATAATCATGGAAAATTACGGTAAAACCATACCTCAAGATTTGCATCATTATATCGCAAACGGGGGTATGGAAGCCTTGAATAAAGTGTTGAATTCCATGACTCCAGAAGATGTTATTGAAGAAGTGACGAAGTCTGATCTTAAAGGAAGAGGGGGTGCGCTTTTTCCAACAGGAGTTAAATGGAGTTTTATGCAGAATGCCTCAGAAGGAGATAAATTTTTGGCTATTAACGCCGAAGAGGGAGATCCAGGGGCATTCACGGATGTGTCGATTATCGAAAGTGATCCTTATAAGTTACTTGAGGGTGTCCTTATTGCTTCTTATGCTATGGGTTGCAACAAATCGTTTATTCACGTGAGAGCGGAATATCAGCTGGCTGTCCAGAGATTAACGGACGCAATTAATAGTTTGGAAAAGTATAACCTTGTTGGGGCTAATATATTGGGGTCAGAATTTTCTCATGAGATTGAAATTGAAGCGACAGGCCACGCATATATTTGTGGAGAGGAAACTGCCTTGATGGAATCTGTGGAAGGGAAGCGTGGAGCGCCCAGACCTCGCCCTCCTTTTCCAGCTGGGTATGGAATATTTGGGAGGCCTACTAATATAAATAACGTTAAGACTATTTCCTATGTCCCTACGGTGATAAAAATTGGTTATGAACGTTTTAAAAACATTGGAACACAAAGTGCTTCAGGTACTGCCTTGCTTTCTCTTTCGGGCCACATAAATAGAAGAGGAGTCGCAGAGATACCTGTAGGCCTAAATCTATCAACGGTAATTGAAGATATCGGTGGTGGCTCGAGTGATAGTAACGGTATAAAAGCTCTCCAATGTGGAGGCCCTTTGGGCGGCATAATGTCTTCCCAAGAAATCGATATGCCAACTGAGTTTCAGGAGATGACTCTCAAAGGCTCGCCATTGGGATCTGGGGGGATCATGGTTGTATCGAATTCATCTTGTATTGTAGACCTTGTCAAGAATATAGCTGAATTCAATGAAGATGAATCCTGCGGTAAGTGTTTTCCTTGTAGAAAAGGAACCACTCATATAGTACAAATTTTAACAAGCATGGTTGAAGGATTTGGCTCTCAAAATGATCTATCTAAACTTACTAATATAGGGGAATCCATGGTGGCTGGATCCTTGTGTGGATTGGGGCAGCTGGCTCCCGGCGTATTAAAGAATGCTCTAAAATATTTTAGTGAGGAATTTAACGAACATATTAACGAAAAAAAATGTGCTGCTAAGGTTTGTACTAAACTTAGTTAGCATTGAAATTCAGGAGATATTTTAATGGTTCAAAAAGATGGAGATTCTGGTTCTAGGCCTTGGGATAATTTTATCACTGACAGAGACCGAGAAGTGTATAAGCAAAGTGGTTTTGGTGCCTCCGTTGGCTTAGGGACAAGACCAGCTTTATTGATCATCGATGCACAATATAGGACTACGGGAGAGCTTCCGGTTCCAATCGAAGAGGCGATGAAAGAATATCCGACCGCTGTTGGAAAAGTGGCTTGGGATGCGGTAAGTCAGATAGAACAATTATTAGATATTTTCCGCGAAAAAAATTGGCCAGTAATGTATGCTCAAGGGGAGCGTACTGGTGTACAAGAGGGAGCTCGATATACAGATAAGATCCCTTCTTTAGGAGCAGAATACAATCTTCCCGGGAGTCGTGGAGCGCAAATAGTAGAACCGTTAAAGCCAAAAGACGGTGATGTGATAATTTACAAGAGATTCCCTTCAATATTTTTTGGTACAAACTTGGTGACCCAACTTGTCAATGTAGGTGCCGATACCTTGATTGTTGTTGGATGCACAACAAGTGGTTGTGTTAGAGGCACGGTTGTCGATGGGATGAGCTACGGTTTCCGTTGTGTTGTTCCTGAGGATTGTGTTTGGGATAGAGGAGAGGCTTCGCATGCAATTAATCTTTTCGATATTTCCCAAAAATATGCTGATGTAATGCCCCTCAATGACTTATCTCAGGTATTGGGGGATATTCCTCCAAAAACAGTAAAGTAAAAAGGTTTATAGAATGAACAAATTGTGTTTAATTGGGCGAGATCTTATCAATGAATAGAAATCTAAGAGAATTATTGGTTAATAATAAACCTCTGGTCGTGCCTTTTGCTTATGATGCATTTTCTGCAATGCTTATAGAGAAGGCGGGATTTGAGTGTGTGGGTATAAGCGGATCTGCGGTCGCGGCTTCAGCGTTTGGGTTACCTGATGTGGGATTGCTCTCTAGAGACGAAGTAGTGATTCAGGCTAAGAGAATAGTTGAAGCAGTTAATATTCCTGTTATAGCGGATGCCGATACAGGTTATGGTGGACCGCTCCAAGTAGCAAGAACTGTCAAGCATTTTGAGTCTGCTGGCGTGTCTGCACTATTTATTGAAGATCAAAAAGACCCTAAATTGTGTGGCCACTTGGAAGGAGTTCAAGTGATTCCAAAAGAAGAGATGGTAATAAAAATAAAAGCTGCGGTTGGAGCAAAAAAAGATTCTGATTTCGTCGTAATAGCTAGGACCGATTCTATAGGAATAGAAGGGTTGAAGTCCGCTGTCGATCGGATCTCGTCGTATGTGACCCAAGGTGCAGATATGGGATTTGTGTCAGGAATCGCTTCATCCAACGATCTAAAAAAAATTCCTATGATGCTAGATGGCATACCCCTGATGGTAGTTTTAACTGAAGGCGGTAAAACCCCTATGGTCCCTCCCGATAAATTAGGAGATCTAGGTTACCGATTAGTAGGTTATTCTGGTTTAGCAATCGGCACTGCAGGACAAGCAGTTTGGTCTAATCTTAACGAACTTAAAAAAGGGGGCTATAATCAAAATTTGTCTACCCCGATAATGCCATTAGATGAAAGAAATCAAATATTGAATTTAGAGAAATACCAGTCATTAGAAAGCAATCTGCTTGCTGATTCTGAATAACTAAGCGTATATAAATACTTTCAGTTATGCATTTGATTGGTATAAATGTGGTAAGGTTTATATTAGCTTTTTTTGATTTAGAGTTTGCTTTTTGGAGGAGTCGAAATATTGGTTAAGTTCGATAAAATTATAAAAAATGGGCGGGTCGTTATTCCATACAGTGAAGATATTCAGAATATCGATTTAGGTATAAAAGATGGAAAAATTGCGGCATATATAAATCAAGGAAACCAAAGTGATGCAGACGAAATCATCGATGTGGGCGGAAAACTAGTTCTACCGGGAGTTATTGATCCTCACAACCATTTAGGATTGGGTGATCCTGAAACTGATTACCTAACCGAAACTCGAGCTGCTGCTCTTCATGGAGTCACAACTTTAATGAATTTTCTCATGTCAAATAAGCCTTATGAATCTGAATATCAGTCCAACAGAGATAAGGCAGATTCGCAAGTTCACGTGGATTATGGATTACATGCCGTTATATCTACCCGAGAACAGATGAAAGAAATTGATAAATATATTAATGAGTACGGAATAGCTAGTTTTAAATTTTTTATGAGTTTTCGAGGGGAAGAGGGTTCATATATAGGGCTACCACCTATAGATGATGGATTAATGTATGAACTTTTTGATGAGTTGTCCCGAAGACCTGGAACGGTTGTTTGTGTTCATACTGAGAACATTGAGGTAGTTTGGTCAATTCGAGAGAAATTACAGGGCCAAGGAAGAGATGATTTAAAGGCTTGGCATGAAGCTCGACCAGCTTTTGTTGAAGCTGAAGCAGCGGCACGAGCGATGATGTTTGCGAGAGAGACGGGAGCAGCGATCTATATTGTCCACACTTCAACTCGCGAAACGTTGGAGGAAGTTCGTGCGTTTAGATCTAGAGGAGGAAAAGTATTTGTTGAAACTTGTCCTCATTATCTAACTCATACCTACGAATCAAATGTTGGTACTTTTGGTAAACAAAACCCCCCGTTAAGAAGCCCAGACGATCTTGAATCTATGTGGGATGCTATAAAGGATGGGACAATAGATACTATAGGTTCCGATCATGCTCCTCGATTAGGTGAAAAAAAGCAAGGCACTGTATGGGAAGCTTCTCCGGGACAACCCAACATGCCAGTTATATTACCAATTTTGATGAGTGAAGGTTATTCTAAGCGTAAAATCCCTTTACATAGAATAGCTGAAATATCGTCTGCTAATGTTAGTAAAATTTTCGGCCTATGGCCTCAAAAAGGCTCCCTTAGAATTGATTCCGACGCTGATGTCATCGTAGTTGATCCAGATTTAACAAAAACCGTTACAGCAGAATCTCTACAGGGT
>JAPYRO010000100.1 GCA_029941095.1 Dehalococcoidia bacterium | reverse complement strand
CGATTAACTGTTCCACATCAGATGTGTTGGTCATATCTGCCTGCACCGAAGAAATTTCACCTCCAGTTTTCTCTGAAATCTCTTTTACAGTAGATTCGAGAGTGCGTTTATCTCGGGCACAAATAACAACTTTGACCCCTTCTTCAGATGAGTGCTGGGCAATGGATTTTCCGATCCCCTTGCTCCCACCTGTGATGATTGCTACTTTTCCTTGAAGCTCTAAATCCATGTTAACTTCCCTCCTAGTATGGTATAGACTACCAAATAAACTTATATCGAACGAGCTTAATCAGAAAAATCAACTAACCTGTATCGAGTCACGCTCTCTTAGCTATTGAAGGGGAACTTAACAAGGTTTTATGCACAAAAGATTACCTTTTTACTACGGTTGGATAATTGTACTCACAATGTCCATAGTTACAATGGCTCAAACTGCTGAATTCAACCCTGTTTTGGGAGTCTTCCTTAAACCCATAACAGCTGAGTTCGGCTGGTCACGAGCGACATTTGCAGGCGCTATAAGTATAGGCACAATTACTGGTGGATTATTATCAATACTTATAGGTCCCCTGCTGGATAAAATCGGACCAAGGTGGATCTTATTTTTAGGATTTTTTTTCATGGGATGGACCATCACAGGGTTAGCTTTTGTCCAAAATCTCTGGCATTTTTATGGATTGATGATTTCGAGTAGGACGATAGTGAGCGGAATAATTGCTATGTCCGTAGGGGTTGTCGTATCAAAATGGTTTATTGAGAAAAGAGGGCGCGCTATGGCTCTCGCATCTACCGGAACTCGTATAGGAAATTCTTTCATGCCTTTGTATGTACAAACGTTGATATCTGCGAGAGGCTGGAGGATAGGGGCGATAGGCTTAGGGCTGCTCACATGGGCTATTACTCTTATACCTACAAGTATTTTCTTGAGAAGACAGCCTGAAGATATAGGTTTATTACCGGATGGGAAGAAGAAGGCAATATCAACCAATGAGTCGGGAGAAGCCTCCTCCATTTTGGATGTATCTATCGGAGCAAAAGACGCTATTAGGACGCATGCGTTTTATTACATTCTGTTCGCAACAAGCTCACTTTATTACGGAGGAGCGGGAATAAATTTTAACCTTTTCCCATTTCTAACTGACCAGGGAATTGACCCTGGAATTGCTGTAAGGGTACTTACGGTATGGGCATTAGTGAGTGCATGCGGCGGGCTGATTGTGGGTGTCTTAGCAGAGAAAATACATGTGCGATACCTGATGTCTTTTATAATCATAGTGGTTTCAGTAGGCATAGGATTATTAAGTCTGGTTAATAGCGTTCGAGGAGCATATTTTTTTGCTATAGCCCATGGGCTCCCTTGGGGTGGACTCCCAATGCTACAGCAACTAGTTTGGGCAGACTATTTTGGGAGAGAATCTCAAGGATCGATAAGAGGGATAACAACCCCTGTACAGATGGTTATGAACGCTATGGGTCCATTAACAACCACATTGATATTTGATGCTACTGGAAGTTACGAAACCATATTCCGCATTTTCGCGCTGACGTTTCTAATTGCAGGATTCGTATTATTGGCGGCAAAGCCACCAAATTTAGTTGAAATAACAAAGCGGGTCAGCCAAGGTACTACCTGAATCTAAACGGTATAACGATTATCGGACCATTCTAATTCTATTTTTCAAGATTCATAATCTTATCTAAGCGCCTTTGGTGGCGTATGCCACCGGAATAATTAGATGCTACAAAGGACTCAACTATCAATTGAGCCAATTCATAACCAATCACTCTTGCACCTATGCACAAGATATTCATATCATCGTGCTCAACACCTTGAGCAGCCGAGTAGGAATCATGGCATACAGACGCTCGAATACCATTTACTTTATTGGCAGTGATACTAGCTCCTACACCACTCCCGCAAATCACAATGCCTCTGTTTGCATTCCCGTCAATAATTTGTTTCGCAGCACCTATTGCGAAATCTGGGTAATCGTCATCTTGGTCATATCGATAAGCACCTACATCTTCGACCTCATGGCCTTCTTCTATTAACCAACTAACCAGTTGTTCTTTAAGGTGAAACCCACCATGGTCTGCTCCAACAACAATCTTCAAAATTGAACCCTCCGATACTAATTATACTAGACCACTGATGAATTCTCTGAATCTATCTGAAACATAGGCCTCAATATCACTAATTTCCATTATTTCTACAATTGATCCAATATACGTTAACAACAGCATGCGGACAGTTGTAGCAACGGTGACGTACGTAAGATATCTTCTAAAAGGGAACTTTGATACACCTGCAGCCATACTTAAAGCATCGCCCCCCGCAAAAGGTATTAAATTCGTAAATATTAGTAAAATAATACCCATTTTTGTTCCGAACATACGGTCTATCAATCGCCCTATAACCCCTCTATACATTTGACCTCTACTCACAACTCCAAAGAGATAGGCGGTTGCTCCTCCGAATCCTCCAGCAACCCCGGTAATTAGTCCCAGAAAAAACCAGTCTAATGAGTATGCCATATGCATAACCAAAATAATCCCCGGTGACGGGAAAATAATTGTTGCACCAGATATTAAACTTATGAAAAAAGCTCCCAAATAGCCCCATCCGCCAAGCTCGTCGGCATAGCCTAAGAAAAATCCTCCTGAAATCAAAACAGTGGCTACTAGAATTCCTCCTAAGGCGATCCTAGCTCTAATATTAAGGATTAATTTCCTCTTAGGTTTCTCTAAATTATTATCGAGTGAATCATTCATAATTACTGTTCAATTTTATCTGAATAACTTATTCAAAAACATCTTTACTCAGCGGAGTAGGGTTGACTCCAAATATTTCAACTAAATCATTGCCTTCTACTCGATTATCTAGCAATAGTTGCCTCAATTCATTTACCGTTACTAATGGGTTATAGAACAATTTAGAAAGAAGCCATGCAATCGGTAAAATAAATAACCTGTTTAAATTAATATTGACTCTTCTAACCTTAGTTACATCTCTTACGAGTGTAACAAGCATTTTATAGGTCCAAATATCTAATCCTGCAAGGTTATAAGTATTTCCAAGCACAATCTCATTTCTTTCAATACAATATTTCACACAATTGATCAGGTCATCTATAAAAATTGGCTGGAATTTCCCTACTCCGCCATCAGGAAGAACAGCGAAAGGTTTTAATTTTATTAAAGATTGAAAAATATTTCCCAAAACCCCTAATTCGATTTGCCTCGAAAAAACCATCGAAGAACGTAGAATTGTAAAAGGTAAGCCACTATCGCGTATTAGCTCCTCTGCACGAAATTTTGATATTGAAAACGGATCGCGTGCAACCGGATCTGGACTAACACCCCCAACAACTATCAGATGCTTGACCCCATTATTTAAGCAGGCTCGAATAATATTAGAAGTACCTTCAACATGAACTTTCTGAAACGTTTGGTCAGTTTGCTCACGCAGAATACCCACTATGTTTATCACGATATCGACATCATTCATCGCAGAATTCAAGTTTTCCAAATTTTTAACATCACCTTGAATATATTCAACACCAAAAAGATTCAGATTCTGGGAGCTACGAGAGAGGGTTTTCAATTCGTATTGTGGGTTAGATTCGCTTAGCTGTTTTACAACGTGAGAGCCTATAAAGCCAGTTCCTCCCAGAACCAGTATAGTAGTTTTTAGATTTATGTCTTTTTTTTCATTCATAATACTTAGCTATTTACTGGTTAAAGTACGCTTTCGTACAACTTTCTGATATAAATAATCCATGCATGATACTTTCGTCGAACGAGTAATACTAATATGAAGTATATAAATATTTCCATTCTGTTCATAGTTATAGGTATGTTCATTGCCACTTATGGTTGCCAAACTGATTCTACGGCAATGTTAGAAAGTAACACAGAAGAAATAAAGAGTTTAAAAGAAGACCTGTCGGAGATAAAGGATATGCTTCGACAAGAACTAACAGAAACACAAGAAACTCGAGTGGAACCCGTAACCGAAGAGAAAAAATCGAATGATGACCCTGATACTGATAAAGCGGAGGACACCACCAAACCTACCTCGCCACCGCAAGAAGAAACAATACCGCAAGAAGAAACAATACCGCCTGAAGAAAACATAACCGGTAACGAGATAGTCGGAATCAACGGGACATTTCTACCATCTAGTGGATTTCTAATTAATGAAAATGGTTTACTTGTAACATCGACGATTGTAAACAAATCAACCACCGCGGTTACCGTAATAGACAGTAATTCCCAAGCGACCGCGGGTGAAATTATAGGATTCAGCGAATTTTCAAACATTGCCGTTATTCAAACAACTGGGGCAAATACATACGAATATTTGGAACTATCAACCGAAACATTCTTCCCAGCAGGTACGAAGGTAAAGGTAGTGAGAAGTCAGTGTGGATCATGCCCAGTTGGATATCAAACACAATTTGAAACAACCATATTATCTTCGTCAAATGAGAACAATATATCTATTTTACAGTTGAATACTTCTCTTGATCAATCTTTTGAAGGTGGGGCAGTTCTGGATTCAAACAATAAAGTTATAGGAGTCATAACTTCACCCACAGATGGCACAGTTTCTAACATAAGAAGTTCGGAACTGAAAAAAATGACTTTGGGTTCAAAAATATACCAACCAACTAAACCAGAAGACATATTGGATGCAGATTTTTCTCAAGCTACCACAC
>JAPYRO010000099.1 GCA_029941095.1 Dehalococcoidia bacterium | reverse complement strand
CCTATTGGCGAAGAGGAAGATTCTAGCTTAGGGGATTTCATCGAAGATCGTGCAGCTTTGGCACCAGCTGACGCGGCATCCTATCAGTTACTCAGAGAACAAATAGGTGATGTCCTTGAAACCCTTAGTATTAGGGAGAGGCGGGTACTACAGCTCCGTTTTGGATTAGAAGACGGCAGAAGTAGAACTCTTGAGGAAGTAGGAAGAGAGTTTAGTGTTACTAGAGAGAGGATTAGGCAGATCGAAGCTAAGGCTTTGAGGAAACTGAGACATCCCACTCGTAGCCGAAAATTAAAAGATTTTCTTGGATAAGCTAGAAAATTTTTCCTACATATCCGAATTTTAGGAGAACAGATTAATGGCAGACATCATGGATAAATTATTGGAAGACCAACGTATCGCTATGAAGGCCAAAGAAGAACCTAGATTGGCCGCAATCAGAATGATTAGGAGTGCTTTACAAAACGCTCAGATAGCGAAAGGCGCTGAACACCAGTTGTCTGAAGAAGATATTTTGGCCGTGTTGTCTAAAGAAGTTAGACAAAGACGAGAAGCGATAGAGGAAGCAAATAAAGTTGGAAGAGCTGATATCGTTTCACGAGAAGATGAAGGATTACAAGTGGTTTTAGGTTATATGCCTAGTCAACTAAGTCATGAAGATATATCTACAGAGATTAAGAAAATAATCAGCGACTTAGGAGCAGCCGGGCCTAATGATCGAGGAAAAGTGATTGGTCATTCAATGAAAATTTTGAAAGGCCGTGCGGATGGTAAAGTGGTCGCTAGTATCGTGGATGAACTGCTTTAAATTGGATCGTATTAGGTTTCAAACTTAACCTATCTAACATATAATGCGCACGTGATACGCTGTGCAGTTGTTGTTTTCCCTGGGACCTGGAGTGATGCCGATTGTCATCATGTCCTAGATCAGGTATTTGACGTTTCTGTTAACTATGTATGGCATAAAGACTCAGATTTATCTTCATACGATATAGCCGTTCTACCAGGGGGATTTTCTTATGGAGATTATTTAAGACCTGGAGCAATTGCTAGGTTCTCTCCTGTCATGAATGGTATTGAGCGTATGGTTGAGAGAGGGAAAACCGTTATAGGGATTTGTAATGGTTTTCAAGTTCTGTGTGAAGCAGGTATTTTACCTGGCGTACTATTAAGAAATGCTAATCTCCAATATAGATGTGAATGGACTAATTTGAGAGTCGAGAATAATCAGACGAGATTTACAGAAGCCTGTGATAATGGACAGCTTTTGAGGATCCCTATATCGCATGGTGATGGTAATTATTATGCGGATCCTGCAACACTCATTGAGATGGAAACTAGTGGGCAAGTGGCTTTTAGGTATGCTGACGCGTTAGGTGAGATAACTGATAGTAGTAACCCTAATGGCTCTGAAAATAATATAGCCGGTGTCATGAATCAAGAGCATAATGTTCTAGGTATGATGCCCCATCCTGAACGGTGTTGCGAGTCGATTTTGGGAAGTGAAGACGGTAAATTTATTTTTGGATCTATGCTAGATTCGATGGGCCATAATGTTTCAAAACTCTGATCAATTAATATGAATACAGTTCTTATAGGTATTTTGTTTGCGTTAGCCGCATCCATTTCATGGGCTGCTGGATCAATTGCGCTCAGATTTGGGATAGCAGGAATGCGTATATTGCCGGCTACTGCCGTTTCTCTTTTTGCAGGATTACTCTATGTTTTAGTAGTTAATTTAATATTTGATCCGGGAGCTATAGGAAGGGTTGAACCAAGCGTATTTTTTGCTTTTGCTGTAATCGGAGTATTGCAGTTTCTAGGAGGACGAGCTTTATATTACCGAGGTGTAGGGCTCATTGGCGTAGGGCGTGCCACTGCGCTGGGAGGTGCAACACCGATCATTGCATCTCTTCTGGCTGTGTTCTTTTTAGGGGAAATAATAACAATACCTTTGGCTAGCGGAATACTAGCAGTTGTTATCGGGGTAGCAATTATTGTCTCAGATGATTTCGATACTGCCTTAGCTCCACACCAGTCAAACAGTACTAATTTTATTAGCCAAGCGAAGCTTGGATTTATCATCATTATATGTTCTTCCCTTGTCTACTCTGTTGCTCAGGTTTTAGCGAGAGGGCTACTAGCAGGAGAGACCTCGTCGTTAGCAGGGTCTTTGATTACCTTAGGAAGTGGATCGTTTGTATTACTACTCGCTACAACGAGAAATTTCAAGAGAAACTATGGTGTTTCCAGGCATGATTTATTATGGATTTTTGTTGCGGGAGTGCTTGCTTCTAACGGCGCAATGCTAAGTTTTTTGGCTCTAGAGCGGGCACCAGTAACGCTCGTATCTCCAATAATAGGAATTACTCCTTTAATTACTTTAGTACTGGCGGCAATATTCCTCAGAGAATTAGAGAAGCTCACATTTAGGGTAATTTTCGGATCTATTATAGTTGTAGCTGGAGTTATTTTGGTTGTACTAGCAAAGTAATGTTTCAAAGGCCTAATAAATTAATATGAATACAGTTCTTATTGGTATTTTATTTGCGTTAGGCGCGTGCATTTCATGGGCAGCTGCAAATATCGTGTTGAGGTTTGGAATAGCGGAAATGCGTATATTTCCTGCTACCGCGGTTTCTCTTTTAGGAGGGTTACTTTATGTTTTAGTAGTTAATTTGATATTCGATCCCGGAGCCATTGGAAGAATAGAAAGTAGTGTATTTTTCGCGTTTGCTTTGGTCGGTGTTGTACAGTTTCTCGGATCGAGGTCGTTATTTTATCGAGGTGTAGCACTTATTGGCGTAGGGCGTGCCACTGCCCTCGGAGGTGGATCCCCAATCATGGGATCTCTTCTAGCAGTTTTCTTTTTAGGGGAAATAGTAACATTATCTTTGGCTAGCGGCATATTAGCAGTTGTTATAGGCACCACAATTATTGTTTCAGATGACTTTGATACTGCTCTTGCTCCACACCAGTCAAGCAGTACTAATTTTATTAGCCAATCCAAGCTTGGATTTATTAGTATCATAGCTTCTTCCTTTTTCTACTCTGCTGTTCAGGTTTTCGTCAAAACTTTAGTAGGAGGAGAGGTTTCTGTTTTAGCGGGGTCTTTGATTGCTCTCGGAAGTGGAACATTTATTTTACTGCTCGGCACGGCGAAAAATTTTAAGAGAAATTATAATGTTTCTAGGCTTCATCTATTGTTGATTTTCGTTGCTGGCATGCTGGCTTCTAACGGCTTATTGCTAAGTTTTTTGGCTTTAGAGCGGACGCCAGTAGTGTTAGTATCTCCAATAATAGGAATTACTCCTTTAATTACTTTAGTACTGGCAGCAATATTTCTTAGAGAATTAGAGAAACTGACATTTAAGGTAATTTCCGGATCTATTATAGTTGTAGCAGGAGTTATTTTGGTTGTATTGGCAAAGTAGTAGTTTAAAGGCCTGGTGAATTAATATGAGTACAGTTCTTATAGGTATTTTATTCGCGTTAGGTGCATCCCTTTCATGGGCTTCTGGGTCAATTGCGCTCAGATTTGGTATAGCAGGAATGCGAATATTGCCGGCTACCGCGGTTTCTCTTTTTGGAGGATTACTTTATGTTTTAGCAGTTAATTTGATATTCGACCCGGGAGCAATCGGAAGAATAGAAAGTAGCGTATTTTTTGCGTTCGCTTTGATCGGTTGCTTACAATTTCTGGGAGGGCGAGCTTTATACTATCGAGGTGTAGGCCTGATTGGCGTAGGGCGTGCAACTGCGCTTGGAGGTGGAACCCCGATCATTGCATCTCTTCTAGCAGTTTTATTTTTAGGAGAAATCATAACAACACCTTTGGCTAGTGGGATATTAGCAGTTGTTATAGGGGGTGCAATTATTGTTTCAGACGATTTTGATACCACTCTTGCTCCACACCAGTCAAATAGTAATAATTTTATTAGCCAAGCCAAGCTTGGATTTATTAGCATTATAGCTTCTTCCATTGTCTACTCTGTTGTTCAGGTTTTAGCAAAAAGTTTAATAGGGGGAGAAGTTTCTGCTTTAGCGGGGACTTTGATTACCCTAGGAAGTGGATCATTTGTATTGTTACTCGCTACAACGAAAAATTTTAAGAGGAATTATGATGTTTCTAGGCATGATTTATTATGGGTTTTTGTTGCTGGAGCGCTTGGTTCTAACGGCTTAATGCTGAATTTTTTGGCTTTAGAACGGGCGCCAGTAGTGCTCATAACTCCTATAATAGGAATAACTCCTTTAATTACTTTAGTAATGGCGGCGATATTTCTTAGACAATTAGAGAAACTTACATTTAAGGTAATTTTCGGATCTATTATAGTTGTAGCAGGAGTTATTTTGGTTGTACTGGCAAAGTAATGGTAGGATCACTAAAACTAGAGAGCAGGTATGGTTTGTGCAAGAAATTATTTCAGAGTTAAATCAGATAGTTAGCCGGGAACGTGTAATAGACGATCCGGCGATTTTACCCACTTATCTGCGACCAGCAAGTGGGTACACTCCAGACGGGTCCGAACCGGTTTTACCAATTGCTGTAGTACGACCGCCAACTACCGATCATGTTTCCCAAATACTAAAATATGCTAATGATAATGTCGAATCGATTGAATTTCCAGTTAAAAAATCATGAAAATTTGAACAATCGTTCGTAGGAATTTTATCAAATAAAGAAAACTGATTCATTGTATTAGGACCCATAATATCTATTCTTCCATTTGTACTTGAACAATTCATTATATTTATTAAGCAGAAAAAATTATATATATTTATTTTATATAATGGCATTTAATTTTCAAAAAACTGTTGCAACCATAGCAATTATTGTATTCCTTCTGTTAATGATATTC